>CAZBNQ010000126.1:0-1658 GCA_964493035.1 uncultured Hyphomicrobiales bacterium
TTACGATATTAATAATAATTATTTGGATTACCTTGAAGAAGATCATCATATTGAATTTATACAAGCTTATGATTTGATTAAATATAAAGGCTTGAATCAATTAGGTCCTTGCAACATCTCTACGTTTGGTAAATCATTAAACAACTATCCTTTACAAATTCTAAATAAAGCTTCAAGAGGCAATACTTTGATTGCTTCAATAAGTGATGATGAAACTGTAATTATTGAAGATAAATATGAGTTTAATCTTATAATTCCTGCAAAAATTCCTAATTATATGTATAAGAACATTAACATGCACGGTTATGGAAATTTTGATTTTTCCCCTGATGGAAAATTATTTTTGGCTTTTAACAAAGATTATGAAAAAGACAAGATATCAGTCGATCTATATTGGACTCAAAACACGCTTTGGACAGATAAATTATTTGGTATGTTGGAAAAACATCATATAAATAGTGTTTATGATGATTTTAAAAATATTTCCGATGTCTGCTTTATTAATAACAATGAATACTTAGTTGCAGAAATGGATGGGAGAATTTGTAGATTTGATATTTATGGAAAAAAGAAATCTGAAAAAATTTTCCCATTTAAAGTTTTAAGAGTTCTTAAATATAATAGTATTTCAAATAAAGTTATTGTTGTTACTGTTGATGAACAAAGAGTGACCAGAATTTTTGAATACGATTACGAGCTAAATACAGAAAATAAGGTGTTTGAAGATTTTAATGATAGATTTTTTGAAATAAGACCAATAATGAAAGGTGCAGTTGCATTATCTTACGATGATAAATATTTAAGCATTTGCAGTAGATCAAATCAAGCTGTTTATATTCTCGACTTAGAAAATAATAGAATAGCAAATACCAGCTATATAATTGGAACTTATTTGAAAAATACAACAGGTTATTTTTGTAAAGATTCTCCAGATTTTATATATACCAACGAACACATTTATAAGTTTAATTATTTAACTGGGAAAACAGAAATGATTGTAAATGCGTATGATTCTTATTTCAATGACAATTTTAAAGAGAAGAATCCTTATCCATTTTATGCAATAAACAATGAAGAAGTTAAAGATTATATTTATGGTGTTTTTGGTGGAAATATAGTAGAAATTTCGACTTATTATTTAAATTCAGTTGGATTTGATAATGAGAATTTAATTATTGATGAATTCTATCCAAACCCTGCATTATCGAATGCTAGTCTTCAACTTACAGAAGGATGCAATGTAGAGAGTGTAACTTTCATAGATTATTTAGGTAATAGAATTGAAAATAACTACTTTAGTTATTATGTTTATAACAATGTATTAACTATCGAAACCAATTTTCTTCAACAGGGTTTATATTTTGTAAATATTATTACCAGTAATGGTATTATTAATAAAAAAATAATTGTTGTAAAATAATTATGAAAAAATATTCAAGTATAACAATAGTATTATTGTTATTTGCATATACTTATGTTTATCCGGTTGTACGGATTAGCAACTCAAATAATCTAAAATTTGAACTATTTGATAATTGCAAAATTACATGGGATAATAATGATTTTCAAGGTTTAGTAAAAATAGAACTTTGGGATGCAAAAAGAGGAGAATATTATTTACTTTGTAATGATTATGATTCTCAGAAATGTTTTTTTAA
>CAZBNQ010000126.1:1678-7947 GCA_964493035.1 uncultured Hyphomicrobiales bacterium
TTAAATGGTATATTTATAATGAGGATTGGATCGGAAGCATGCTGAGGATTAGAATTTCCGAAAAGAATAATCCTGCTAATTATAAATTGAACAATGAATTTTTTGAAATATTATTAAAAAATTCAAACTTACCAAATATTAAAATGAATAATAATAATCCTTTATTAGTTTATCCTAATCCAACGAGTTCTGAAATAAATGTCAGTATTAGCGAAAATACAGATGATTACTTTTATTCTATATCAATAATCAATTGTATAGGAGAAAATATTTACACTGAATACTTGAGCTCTGTACATACTTTGAAGTTTGGATATTTTATTGATGTTTCATCTTTATGTATAGGTACATATTATATAAAAGTAACAGGGCAATTAAACAATTATTATAATAAGTTTACAAAAATTTAATCAAAGATAAAATCAATAAAAAACTCGTCATTTTAATTGATGAGTTTTTTTTTTAATAAAACTGATTTAGTTCGTTGAATTTTGGTAATTTTGTAGTTTATTATTTATGCTTTGATTGGCTTGGTGATGGCAAAAACAAGAAGGGAAACTGTCAGCTATAATAAGACAGTATTAGATAATGGTTTAAGAATAATAAGCGAGCAAGTGCCCGGGATCGAGTCTATTGCTCTTGGGATTTGTATTAATGCAGGCTCGCGCGACGAAGATCTGCTTCTGCCTGGTGTTGCTCATTATATGGAGCATGCTGCCTTTAGAAGCTCTATCAAAAGATCTTCTAAACAAATCGCTACTCAGTTCGAATCTATGGGGGCATACACTAATGCCTTTACTACTAAAGAAATTACATGCTTCTACGTTAGAGCACTCAAACAAAATCTCAAAAAATCTTTTAATCTTTTGGCGGAGCTTGTTAGCTATCCCAAATTTGTGCCTAACGAAATAGAAAAAGAAGGATACATAATCGAAGAAGAAATCAAATCCTATGATGACGATCCTGAAGAATTTATTTTCGATATTGGCGATTCAATGCTTTTCCCTGACCATCCACTCGGCAATCCTATAGTTGGAACTCTGGAATCAATCGAAAAAATAGGACCGGATGAACTTCGTAAGTTTCATGAAAACTATTACCATCCTTCTAATATGGTTATATCTCTTGCCGGCAACGTCAAGCACGAAGAAATTGTCGAATTAGCTGCGCAATACTTCAAAGATTTTAACAAAAAAGAAATAGTTTCGAATAGAAATTCAGCTATTATTGCACCTAAGCAATCAATAATACAATCAAAAGGCATACAGCAAGCACACTTGCTGCTTGGCAGACGTAGCGAAGGTATACGATCAGATGAAAGATATCCATTAGCTCTATTGAATACTCTTTTGGGCGAAGGCATGAGCTCGCGTTTATATCAAAATATGCGCGAAAAACATGGCATTGCCTATTCAATCTATTCAACTATTCAGAGCTATCATGATTGCGGAGCATTCTTTATTTATCTAGCTACTGACATAAAGAATATTTCGAAATCGAAAAAGCTGCTCTTTGAAGAAATGAATAAAATCACAAGCAAAGGTATTAGTATTCCTGAATTTAAACGTGCTAAGGAACAACTGAAAAGCAGCACAATTATGGAGCTGGAAAGCATGTCCGTCAGAATGCAGTCCTTATGCAAAAGCGAGATAAACTTCGGTAGTTATGAAAGTACTGAATCTACTCTAAATGCAATTGATAGCGTAAGTCTCGACCAAGTGGTCGATACTGCTGCTAAATATTTAGATTGCGACAAATGGAGTATAGCCGAATTGCTACCCGAAAAAGAATAATTATTTGTACCGTTAGTCATGTTCATTATTATGAATAATGCGAATTGAAAACAAAACAAGATGATTTTCGTTAAAATAATGATATTCACTAGTATTTTGAGAATAAGCCAAGCAACTGTTGTTTTTACTAAAATAAATCAAACAAGTTCCGGCTTATTATTAATATAAATGATAACACAAAAGAATAATTTTATATTGAAATTGAAATTTTAAAACACAAAACAATAAAATTGCGAAGAAACTATGGAATTTAAAGATTATTATAAGACTCTCGGATTAGAAAAAACAGCTACAGAAAAAGAGATAAAAGATGCTTTTAAAAAGCTTGCTAAAAAGTATCATCCGGATTTGAACAAAAACGACAAATCTATGGAGGAGAAATTTAAAGAAGTTAACGAAGCATACGAAGTATTAAGCGATCCGGACAAAAGAGCTAAATATGATAATCTTGGCTCGAGTTATAGTAGATTCCGCCAGACTGGTGGCAATCCTAACGATTTTGCTTGGAATGATTGGTTTGCCGGACAGCAAAATCAAGGTAAACGCGGATATCAGACTGTAGGTGATTTTTTTGATTCAGGCGGTGGGCTTTCTGACTTTTTTGAAAGAATTTTCGGTTCTGCAAAATCTGCAGCAGGTGGATTTTCGCAACAGCAGGGATTCAAACGCACTCCCAAAACTGGAGAGGATATAAACACTGAACTTGAAATTACTCTCGAAGAAGCTTTCAAAGGTGCTTCCAAACTTATTAGCATTGGAAAAAAGAAATTAGAGCTGAAAATAAAACCCGGAACTTACGATGGATTGCAAGTCAGGATTTCCGGTCAAGGCAATAAAGGGCGATATGGCGGCGATAATGGCGACCTTATGATTAAAATCACTATTCAGCCCCATCCTTCTATCGAGCGCAAGGCTGATGATTTATACATTAAGTCTGATATTGATTTATACACTATGATTTTGGGTGGGCCTGCAGAGATATCTACTTTAGGCGGTACTCTTAGAGTAAATATCAGCCCTGAATCTCAACAAGGTAAATTGATTAAGTTGAAGGGGCAAGGCATGCCAAAGTACAACTCTAATGAAAGAGGCGACCTCTATATTGCACTGAATGTTGTGCTTCCTTCTAATTTGTCAAATGATGAAAAAGAATTGTTTAAAAAGCTTAAAGACTTGAAAATTTAATACTTAAAAGGATAGCTATGGAAACATATATATATTACTTTAGTCCCAAAAGAGAAGATTTTTTGATGAGTATGACCGAAGAAGAAAAAATTGCATTTTATGGTCATGCAAACTATACTTCAGAACTTTTTGGAGATGGCAAGATAGTTCTTATGGGAGCATGCACCGATGGCGCATTGGGTACCGTAATATTCAAAGCCGACAATATGGAAGAAGCAATGCAGATATATTTGAATGATCCTGCTGTAAAAGCAGGTATAGTAAACTCCTCACTCCATCCTTTTAGAATTACAGGAATGAGGAGTTGAGTTTTAATCTTTTTTTAATATCTTTAATTGAGTTTTAAAATATTCATTTGTCTCTTTATCAGTAAAATAAACAAAGCAACCTTTCATTCCTCTTGTCATTAAAGTTCTATAAGTATTTTTAATGATAGAATTTAATATTGAGATGGCTTCTTCTGGATTAGTGTCCATTAGTTTTTTATATCCAAAAATCGATCTATCCATACTTGATCGTTTATGTGGTTGAACAATTACTTTTCCATTTCTAATTACGAAGTCATCCCCAACTATAACACCAATATAGTCTAATTCTAATCCTTGACATGTATGAATACATCCTACTTCATTAATTGAATTACTATCAATTATCCATTTACCTCCATATGATTTAAAATTCCACATCATATTGAAATTATATTGAGGAATCCTTATATCGTATGAATGAGGATTTTTACTACTAATCCAATCCCAACAATAACCAGCTACAATTCTAGCCTTGTTATTAATTTGATTTAATCTGAAAATTTCATTTTTCATTTCGGTTGGATTATCATAAATTCTAAAATCAAAATCATATTCATCTTTTGAAAAATAGTAGTTGGCTGTGTCTCTAATTTGCAAGATATTGTCTAACCAAGCGAGATATCCATTTGAACCATTACATCTAAATTGTGAAGTTAATTCTAACTCGGTAATATCAGCATTATGCTTATTTGCAAAATATTTTATTGTGTCAATAGATCCATAATCATCAATATGCACTCTTTGATCTTCATCTATAAAGAATAATATAAATTTTGATGCATTAATTATTTCATCAATCTGATTAATACCTTTTTTTAAAAAACCAGTCTGTTTTGTTAATCTATGAGCTTCATCAACAATTAAAACATTATATGAATTTGTTTTTGCATTAATAAAAGTTCCACTGCCGACAAACAAGGTTTTCAATTCAACCATCTTTCTAAATTTGCTCAACTTTTCAAAATAAACTTCTCTCGGAGCACTAGTCTTTGTAACATAATGTGGCATCAACGACTTATTAAGTAAATCAACTAATAAATTAATAGCGATTACCGATTTACCTGTTCCTGGACCACCTTTAACAATTATTACATTTTTTTTGATGAAGTTTTGATTTGTCTCGATGGCAATTTTTTTTGCAATTTCAAAAACGACTTTCTGATCATCCAATAAATCAAATTCTTTATTACCATTCAATATAGAATGAATTGAATCTGCGAGTGATTTTGAAGGTCTTATTTTCCCATTCTCAATTTTATTAAAAATGGATGAATTATCGCCTGTTTCAATTAACGAGGCAATAAAATTTCTTAAATTCAAAGCATCATTTTTTAGAAAAACAGGAGCTTTCTCCAAATAGTTTTTATACATTACATCATTAATGTCATTATCTGGAGCATAATTATGTAAATATGCACAAGGATAAATATTAATTGCCCCAGAGTATATTGCTTCATTAAAAGATGATAACGTAGATGCATAAGCATAAGCTTGATAACTTGGATGAGTTGTTTCAACAATTGATTTGTTAAGAAAAGTTCTAACAATACCATCGCTTTCAGTTTTATAAGCTTTTTCCCATTGTTTTAATTCTATTAAAACAACATTTTCTTGACTATTTTTTTTCCCAGAAATCATAAAATCAATTCTCTTTGAAGTTTGTGGTATATGATATTCTATAGAGATACCACTATCATGGGGAATTGAATTATCATTAATCACTTTATCAATGTAACTTAATGAATTTTTGAACGATCTCATCTCATTTGGCGCAATATTGCGGCCAGTGGCTTCATAAATACATTTAGAAATGATAATATCAATTTCGTTTGATAAAATATCATTACTAAAGTCGGATTTTGTTTTTTGGTAAACTATCATAATTCATCATATTTTGTGGATAAACCTTTTGATTTTTCTATAGGATATTTTTTTTCATTTATATTAATCTTTTCAGTTATTATTTGTTCTAAATTTAAATTTAATTTATTTAAAATTAGAAATGCAAAAGAAAATACATCAGCTAATTCTTCTTTTACTTTATTAATATCAACATCTAGGGGTTCTTTCCATAAAAAAACTTCTAAAAGTTCATTTGCTTCTATTGACAACGCTATAGATAAATCCTTAATATTATGGAATTTATCCCAATCACGATCGTCTCTAAATTTTGTTAATTTCTCAATAATTATTTCTATTTCACTCATTTTTTTTCCCAAAAATTAATTTGGCGGCTTCATATTCTTTTTCAAATGGTAAATTTAATTTTTCTAGCATTTCAGGAATTGCTATTGCCCAGCTAACATAGTAATATGCTAAAATATGATAACCAGAAAATGTTTTATTAGGAATCTGATTTAGTTTATAACCTTTTTTGTTAGGATCAAATCCTTGTGTTCCCAAAAAAGCAATCTCAAATGCAATATTTTTAATATCAGCCATATTCAATGATTTAAAATAATTCATAGCATCTACCATAAACATAGATACTGCCATATTAAAATCAATATCTTTTTGATTTTCAAGGAACAATTCAGTTTGTTCTTGTTTATATGTTTGGTCTGAATTTATTGAAAAAGGATCATTCTGAATTTCTTGAATTTTAGACTCTAAATCATTATTGTTAAATTCTTCTTTATCTAAATTGAAATACCTATCAATTAATAGAATTTTTGATATATCTAAGATAATATCATATTCATCCCCAGGATTACTATTTGATTTTACTTCTTTTATTTTTTTGAAAAATTTATTAGCTGATTGTAATTCTTTAGGTGAAGGTTTTAAATATTGAATATTATCGATTCCAAATAAGTCTTGAAATTGTAATGCATTAATTAAATTATAAATTTTTGTTATCGACAATATATTTGAAGGCAAACTACCTTCATTAATAATATTATTAAATGATTTAATAAATTCATTTAGCATATCAGATAATGATAAAAACTGAAATGGAATTAAACTTCTAAAATTTGAATTT
>CAZBNQ010000127.1:0-2747 GCA_964493035.1 uncultured Hyphomicrobiales bacterium
TTACCTGTAGTATCCCATAATCTTACTGATCCATCTGCACTAGCAGTTACGATAAATTTCTCAAAATTATCTATAGAAGCATAGTTGACAGCATGATTATGAGGCTTAAATGTTCTAATAAGCTGAGCGTTATTAGAATTCCAAAGTTTAGCAGTTGAATCGTCGCTAGCAGTAATAACTTTGTCGCCGGTTTTATTGAAAAATGCAGAATTTACAGCACCGGCATGAGGCAAGTCAAGAGTTTGACCAACGTTATTGGGCCAAAGTTGTATTGCTCTAATCATCAAACTATCAGTTTCGAGATTTGGCACAACCCATTTATAAGAAAGATTGTCTATATCTTTGGAAAGTGAATACCATTTTTTACCATAATTGAGACTATATTCCAACTGAATCATGTCTTTGGGGAGCAATCCATGCCAAGTTACATCAATTGTATCGCCTACTACAAGTGTATTTCCACAAACGGGATTTGTAATTTTAATAGTTTTATCTTTGGGTGGTTTGTTGGGGAATCCACCTGTAATTAATATTTCTTTACCAAAACAAGCATTCGACTCAATAATTAGTTTAGTGAAAACTAGGGCAGAATCCACGGGGCTAAATTCAATAGTTAAGTTATGTTTGGAATTTTTATTTAATACTATAGGGCTGCTGAGAGCACCAGAAGTTATTTTAAATAAAGGACTTTCTACATATATTTTGCTAATATATAAATCTGAATTTATAGCTTGAATAGTAATGTCTTTGCTTTTTTTAGTGCCAGCAAGCACCGAGCTGTATTCTAAGTAAACCGGATTGCTTTCTATAGTTGGTTTGATAGTATCATGGACTGCAAAGCTAAACGATTCAGTTTGATTTTCTGATAAAAGTCGAATACTAACATCATGAATATTTGAGCAATCAAAGGCATCTTTCCAAGAAATAGTACAAGGTTTATAACCTTCGACTAGTGCCAATAAATTGAACACATTACGTTTAATATCTTCAAAATCATTAATATTGCTAAAGATAGCACCTGAAGTAGATTGAGCAATTTTTTTGAATAGTTCGATATTTGCATGACCAAGATAAACTACAAAGATTCTTATTTGATTGTCATTTGCATACTTAATAATTGAATCTGCATCAAAATCAGCAATTCCATCTGTGATTAAGATCATAGATTTAGATGGGAAAGATTCAGAGGAAATATTGAGGCCACCGGCAGGTAATGATAGCAAACCATTTGAAGATAGCGAGCCTGATTGTCTTTTCAATTTGAGCATGCTTTTCGATAGATCATCTTTAGATGTAGAAAAGTCATGGATGAGATAGCTCGAAACATCAAATGCTGTAAGAGCAATTTGAGTATTAGAATAATTAATTCTATTCAAAATAGTATCGAGCAATGCAAGCCCAAGCTGATAATGATTAGTGATTGTATCGCCAGCGCCGAGTCCTTGGTCGAAACTTACTACAATTGAATTGAAATTGTTCAAATTCGGATTAGGACAATTCATTTTTTCGACTAAAAAAGTACTGCTATTATCCTTGATTTCAAAATCTGAAGCCTGATAGCTGGTAATTATTCTACGATTTTCATCAAATATGAAGTAGTCTGCACTTACATCTGGAAAAGAAGAGTATTTGAAGTCGTTAATATAGAAATACTTATCTGCATGAATTGTTTGTGCAAACAAAAACATAAGTGCAATAATATATTTTGAGTATTTATATGCCATTTTCTGCCCCCCGGCATTATTAGTAACATTCTAAGTTCCAAAAATAATAACAAATTACATACCAAAAAAATACAATTTAGAATTTATTCAATAATGTAAATGCCATTATATGCGAAGCTTAAGATTAAAATAAGAATTGCAAACCATCCGAGAGTTTTTCTTAAGACACCCAAGTCTGAGTTGTCATGAACAGGAGGATGATCGAGTTTGATAAAAAATTTGGTAATAATAGCCCAGAAAAGCCATCCTAACCAGCTATTCATAAGCCATGGCGCGTTATATTTGATCCAAGACAGCATAGGCATTAAAGTATCTTGAATGAAATTAACAATACTATCTGCATAAGTCATCGAAAGCATATCATACAAAAGACCTAAGAGACCGAAGAATCCTAAAAGCAAAAGGAAATACCAGAAAATCCTAGCAATTTTTGAATGGATCTTGCCAAACATTGCATATATAATATGACCTCCATCTAATTGCCCCATTGGAAGCATATTAAGTGAGGTAACAAACAAACCAAACCAGCCGACATTAAGAAATGGGTAATGATATATTTCATTCATTGGAGGAAGAAACCCATTTGGATTGGCAAATACTTTTGCAAGAATCCAATATAGTGCGGTATCGCCAAAGTGTAGATTTGTTTTTGGAATTTGACCAGCATAAAGAGTTAAATATTCCGGATGGAGATGATAAATAAAATCAATACCCGGAAGGGTTGCAAATCCATAAATAAGAAATATAAGACTAACGATAAATCCTGCGATTGGTCCTGCAATTCCAATATCAAAGAGAGCTTTGCGACTAAGAATAGGGGAGCGAGTCTTGATAACTGCACCAAAAGTACCAAAATTGACAAAGCCCGGAATTGGAAAAGGTATGTAATAAGGAAGAGTAGCATCCACGTCATGAATTTTTGCTGCAAAATAATGTCCAAACTCATGTGCAGTAAGGAAAGTCATTATTAATACAGCATAAGTAAGCCCATAATGCCAATTCATAACATTAGTATAATCTTTG
>CAZBNQ010000127.1:2757-3529 GCA_964493035.1 uncultured Hyphomicrobiales bacterium
AGCTCCAGCAATCATGCAGGAAACAAATGTAATCAAGAAAAGTAGTATATGTAAAGTATAATTATTGTTTTTCTTTAAAAAGCGAAAACTAAGTCTTTCATGATTTTCTTTCATCAAAAAATCCAATTTTAATATTGAAATAAAGCAAAAATAACAAAATCTCTAAAGTATTGAAAGCTATAAAAATGAAAGCCCGAACGGATGCTCGGGCTTAGAAAAAACAAAAGGCAAAAAATCAGCTTACAATTAGAGCTAACTCTTGAATAAATGAATCTTTAGAAACCAATTCGCGGCTAATAATATCGAGAGTATCTTTTGTAATAGTACCCGATTCTACAAGTTCTTCGCCTGCTTTAATAGCAGCTTCATAAACATCAAAGGCTGGTTTGCCAAGGTTAGCGAGTGCAGTGAGCGCACTTGAGTGAGGGCGCAAAACAGGAGGGCATAATTCTCTGCCAAACATTTCGCTTACAAACTGCATTTGGTCTACCATTAGTTTGAAATTTTCCATACCCCAAAGCCCGCCAGTGGATAGTAAAACAATTTTACCTCTTTTGCCGGGTTCTTTTTTAAGTCTTAATGGTCTGTTAGGGTTGACAGATTCATAAGGAGGCTCGAAAAGAGGTTCCATTCTGTCGAGTAAATTTTTCAAACTGGAAGTAATATTATTTAAATAATTAGGAGTAGCAAAAACCCAATAATCAGCTTCTTCGAGCTTAGGATAAAGTTTATGCATATCGTCTTCTACTTTACAAATGCCATCAGGAGTAAA
>CAZBNQ010000127.1:3549-7943 GCA_964493035.1 uncultured Hyphomicrobiales bacterium
GGCATGGATCAATTTTCAAATCTGAAATATAAATTAGTTCTATTTCAGCGCCTTGGCGTTTCATTCCTTCTAAAAACGGATTAAGTATCAGAGCTGTCGAGCCTTTATCCCTATTTGGGCTACAATTAAAAGCGATAACCTTCATATCAATGCACCAATATCAAAAAAATATTTTACCAATTTAACGAATTAATTAATTTTTAATTGGAGTAAAATAGTCCAATTATTTTGAACAAGTAAGTTTTATTAAATTTATCAATGGTTTTCTGCCTTCTGTAATCTTAAGATTGATTGGAAAAACATAACAATTGATGTCGTAATGCTTAAATCTATCCTTGAATTCAATCAGTTTAGCAGCATCTTTTTCAGTAATACCAATATTAAATATTTTATAATCTTGGCAGAACCTATAAATTTTTTCTATATCATTCCTATCATAGTTATGATGGTCAGAAAAACTTAAATTAGATTTCACATGAAAACCTTTTTCTTTGAGCATATCAAAAAATCTTTGTGGTTTTGCAATACCAGCAACAGCTAATAATCCTTTTCTGATTTTTTCGATTTCTTGATCGTCAATTTCCTTGTTGGAACCTAATTTATAAGGCATACCTTGATATGGCTTTACTTTGATGAATAGAGCAGTGTTTTTGCACTTTGATTTTAGCTCGTCAGTAATCATTGTAGAACCAGTAAGGCACACTACATCAGCTCTTTTGATTGAGTCTAATGGCTCTCTTAGATATCCTTTTGGGAGCAAATGAGGATTGTCGAGAGTGTCTTTATCGATTAAGACAATATCGAGGTTTCTACTCAATGCACGATGTTGGAATCCATCATCGACAATCAGGCAGTCCACATCAAAGCGTTTTTCGACTGTAATGGCAGCGAGTGCTTTTTTGTCGTGAGCAACGACAGGCACTTTTAGAGTTTCTGCAAGCAAAACCATTTCGTCGCCACCGGTTTGAGCATTTACTAAAGTTTTAATACCATCGGAGACAATTATTTCGCCTTTTGATTTTCTTTTATAACCTCTGCCAATAATAGCAGGTTTGATATTTAATTCAATAAGCTCACGAGCAAGCATTTGCACAAAAGGAGTCTTGCCGGTGCCTCCTGCAGATAAATTGCCAACGCTAATCACCGGAAGTTTGATTTTGACTATTTCTTTTTCTTCCAAATCATATTTTTTATTTCTGATCCGGACAATTTTTTCATATACTCTTGATAGAAAATCGCTAATCATATACTATATCAATTCCTTATTCAGCACATTCTGCATTTCGATGATTTTTTCTTCGATTATATCTCTAGTCAAATTATTTTCGAAAAAGTAAATTTCGGAAAAGAATAATTTAACTTTGGCGAAAGGCAAAGGAAGAATAAATTTATCCCAGCTTTTTTTGAAAACGAATTTTCTTTTGATTTCTGCACGGCAAAGAATCAAGTTTGTGGCAGCTCTTTGGGCAGCAACAACAGCACCAGGTTTAAATTTATGGCGCGGACCACGAGGTCCATCCGGAGTAAGCATTACGATACCAGATTCTGCAGCTGTTACAATATGGTCTAATGCTTCTTTTCCGCCTTTAGAAGAGGAGCCTCTTATCAATTCAAAACCCCAATGGTGCAGTAGTGAAGATAGGATTTCACCATCCTTGCTTTGGCTTACGAGTGCTTTCGGATTTAGCTCTGCAAATGATTTCCAAATTGGGAGCATTTCATCGTGCCAAAAAGCAAGTATGCAATTTTCAGGTGGGATAAATCCGCCATCATCAATTTCCCAAGTATTGCTAAACTTGTCTATTATTTTTATAAGCAAACGCTCCGAAAAATTTAGTTTTTTGCTGTTCATAAGAGCTCAAAAACACTTGAATTTATCAATTAAACCAATTTCATTTTCATTTATTATCTAAGATAAGCAAAAATAGTATTATAACAAAGATTTTAGCTTGATACTATTTAGATTAACTGAAAATTTACAGATAATTATCTGCTTTATAATTATTATTGAGCGTGGTATCGATGATATATAGTATATATATTGCTCGTCGAGAAAGTATTGTGTTGATATTTTACGGATTTTGCTCTAAAATTATAGATACTAATATGCAAAATTATTAAATTGAGTGCAAACTAATAAAAGTCTTTGGATTATAAGGGAAAAAGGAATAAATTGTTATAATCAATTTTGAAATGTATTTAAAATTAATGTAAAATACAGAATACATACTGATTCGCTAAGGAAAGATTAATAATGCTTATCCTTTTACTTTTATTCATCAGTTTATTGGATTGAAAAGTAAATGAAAAAATTTGTTTTAGTAATAGTAATTATAAGTTGCTTTTTCACATCGAAAGCTCAGGAAAATAAATTTAAAAGTATCTTACGACTGACAACATCTGATACAATTCATACTGAATTAGAAATATTACAAGATAATCAGTTAAAAATTGTTCCTACTAAAGAAAATAATAATGAAATAGAACTGATATTGAAATTATTAAAAAACAAAAACTCTTTAGACTTAGGAATTGATTTTCAATTTATAGATAATGATTGTGAATTTTTAAATAATATAATGAATGATTTTGTGATTAATGGTTTGCATCTATTTCATTATGAAGCAGATTCTTTACCCAAAATTATATTTAATTCTCAAGTAATACATACTCTTGCTTTTGATGATTGTAAAATCAAATATATCAATTGTAAAGCAAATAATACTAAACATTATTTTTCATTGCATTTGAAAAATATGAATTATTCTTGTGAGAATATAATTCAAGCTTTTTCTGAGACAGCTTCATTATGCATAGATAATACTAATATTAATGAGAATTATCATCTGATTAGCAAGTTGATAAAATTAAAGTCATTAAATATAAGTAATGTAGCTAATCTGAATTTTTCATTATTATTTCAAGAATTAGCCAAAAATAATACATTAGAATCATTAACTATCGAAAATCAGTTAGTAGATGATTTGAGTGATAATATTTTTAAACTTCAATCATTAAAGCAATTGAACATCGGATGTTCTCAATTTGTTAATAAAGCAGACAAAGCCCAAAAGCTAAACATATCTTGCTTGCAAATAATAAATACAGATTTTGATAGTATTCCGAATTATTTCTTAAGTAATTCATTGAGAACTTTAAATATACATAACAACAAATTAAAAGTATGTCCTGATATTTCACAGTTGGATTCTCTCAGAGAACTTAGTATAACAACAAATCTACTCACAACATTTGATGCTAATATGGAGAGATTGAAGAAATTGAAATATTTGACATTAACAAATAATAGAATACATGAATTGCACGAATCAATTTGGGATTTACCAAAATTGAATAGATTAAATTTAGATAGCAATAATTTAAGTAATTTAGGCAAAGGAATCCAAAGAGCAAAAATTAGTTTTCTAAATGTTTCTTATAATAAGTTTAGCGAATTTCCGATTGAATTAATTATAAATCCGTATATAGAGTATATCGTTATAAAAGGATTAAAATTTAATTATGAAAATATTCGTAAAATGATATTAAATTCTGATAAAAAATCTTTTGTATTAAGTTCTGAGTATAATATCGAAGACAGAATAATACAAGCAAAACCAAGAAAGAAAGATGAATTGATTAATCTTAAGCAAAATGATGATGATTAATGCAATTAAAATATATGATCAAAAAAATATTCAATTAATAGTTCATTTACTACTATAAAATATACTTAAGGAAATAAATGAAGAAAATCTTAATATTATCGTTAATTAGTTTATTTCTCATGATAAACAATAATGTGAAATGTGATATAACAGATATAGTAAGTGAAGACTTTACGATAGATAATACATTTCCTGACCAGAATCATTATCGTATAGGGGTCATCCCAAACAATAATAAATATTTGCCTTTTGTTAATTTAGCTAATAAATTGGATACTTTATCTAAATATTCAGAACTATTAATATATTGTCAAAATGTTATTGAAATAGATAGCGTATTATTAGCTTTTAAAGACAAGGCAAATATAAAAAAGTTGTATATCTATAATTTTAAAGGAAAAAAGTTTCCTGAAATTGTATATAAATTCAAAAATGTATCATGGCTTGTGCTTTCAGGAGAAAAAATACTTCAATTCCCATTATTGAATGATAATGTGGACAAAATAAAATATTTAGATTTATTTTGTGACGAATTAACAGAAATAGATAGTACAATAAAAAATTTCAGAAAATTAAAATCAATAGAAATAAAAAATACAAAATTGACAACATTACCCGAGCAGTTTTCATCTTTGGATAGTTTGTCAAATATTGATTTACAAAATAATAAATATTTAAATTTTGGAAATGTTTTTGATGTATTTTCAAGATTGAAAAACCTAAAAG
>CAZBNQ010000128.1:0-3947 GCA_964493035.1 uncultured Hyphomicrobiales bacterium
AAATTCATCTGAATTAATATTCAACTCATTCAATACTTTTAGTGAGTTAATTCTGGTTTCGAAGTCATAAGAATCGCTTGTATAGTCCATCAATTCGTTTATATATTTTTTACTTTTGTTATTAATAAATGAATTTTTGAGCCATGCAATTCTTATATTTTTTCCTCTCCAGCCGATAAGACTTTCAGTGATTTCAAGGTAAGAATCTGCATCTTTTGGAAATGATTTGCATAGTTTGTCTAAAGCAATTTCGACAATATTATAATATTTGTCTTTCAAGAGCTTTTCAGTTGATTGTTTTAGTTCCAATGGTATGACGTTGAGTGTGGTAATTGTATTCAATCTAAGTTGCCCATCATCAGATTCAAGAGCTTTTTTAATAATATCAAATGATAGTCTATCATCAGCTAATTGATTAATTATTTCAGATTTTATCAAATGAAAATTCTCTTGTTCGAAAATTCTATGATAAATAGTACGTTTATTTTCTACTGATTCATTTTTAAGAGCCTTTATAGCTTCATATCTATCTATAAGATTTTTTGCAAATTGTGCTTGTTTTAGAAGTAGTTCACTTGATATTTTATATACACAGGCTTTTAATATATTTTGATTAGCATCGAAAACAAAGAAGTTGAATTCCTTGTTTGGTTTTAATTTGAAACTTAAAACATTTTTGACATCATTAATCCAAACTCGGGAAGAGTCATAAGTTCCATCTTTGTAATAAATATGAATGTCTAAAGGCATTTTATAAATTGGTCTCACATTGTCGATAATTTGTTTTTGATCGACAAAAATTGAAAGGGTGTCATTATTAATTGAATTGTTAATTTCGAAAAGAGGTTCTCCACCTCGATAAATCCATTGTTCGAAAAACCAATCCATAGACAAACCAGTAGACTCTCTGATTGCTTTTAGCAAGTCATAAGTTTCGACAACTTGATGAGCATTTTTTTCTAAGTAATATTTGATAGCTCTTCTAAAATTGTCATCACCCATTACATATCTAAGCATGCCGATAACAAGTGAACCTTTAGGATACCATCTTTCGGTACCGGCCTGAGAATGCATAATTGGATTATTATTAATTTTTGCTGCATCAAATACTTTTTGTAGTTCTTTTGTTTTTTCCCATTGATAATAATCATCACCGTAAATGCTTTTCTCGAAAATTTTACCATAGTAGGTTGCAAAGCTTTCTGTAAGCCATGTGTGTCTGTTATTAAGATGAGAAACATAATTGCCAAACCATTGATGATTGAGCTCGTGAGCATTAACATTTACATAGTTTCTCTGAAGCCAAGCCGAATCGTTAATAAACATATAATCGCCAAAGATTGTGGCGGTAGTTGTTTCCATACCTCCAAACAGATAATCTGCTACAGGCGCCTGTCTATAAGAATTCCAAGGATATTTTACACCAATTTCACTATCAAAAAAATCGATCATTTTTTCTGAATATTTATATGCAGTTTCATATTTATTCTATTCGTCCGGATAGTACCATAATTCGACAGGTGTGTGATTAGAGGTAGTAAATGTTTTATATTTATATTCACCAATTGCAAGGCAAATGAGATATATTACATGTGGTTTGTCTAATTTATAATGCCAAGTGCTTGTTCCATCATTATTATCAATTACTGATAACCTGTCGCCGTTCGAAAAAACTTGATATTTTGAATCAAAATTGACAAATAATTCACTTTTTAGAATATCGTGCTTCTGGTTTATAAAAGGAATCCAATGCCCCGGGCTATGAGCCCAAATTTGCTTTCTCTTAATATTCTTCTTATCGTTCCAGCCAGTAAAGAATAATTCTGTATTGGGATTGGCTTGATATTTCAAGCTAAGATAATAGACTGAATCAACAATTAATTTTCTATCAATATAAACTGTACTTGTATTGTTGTTTTTTTTAATAATAAGGTCGCGATTATTAAGAAAAGCAGCTTTTATATCAATTTCAGGAGTTTGAAAAACTAATGAATCACAATCTATTCTTAGCGGCTTAAATTCATATTCTACGTTTGCATCAACGATTTGCTTATAAGGATCAATTTTAATCCAAGCCTTAAGATTGATAATATCAACAGACATATCAACAGCTTGCTTGCCTTTGTCATCAATTAAGCAATCGTCAGCAAATAATAAATTAAATGTAAAAATTAGAGAAATCAGAAATCTTGTAAATATAAACTCATACATATTAAACCCTTAAATTAATATAATAATATAAAAATAAGAAAAAAATCTTAAATTTGAGATTATTGTTTGGAGGCACTTATGAATCTTAGCGAAAAAATTGAGTTAAAGAAATATACCAGTCAAATTGCTGAAGTAGCAAAGCAATTAGTAATCAAAGGATGGGCAGAAAGAAATGCAGGCAATATATCGGTTAATATTACTAAACTTATAGACGAAAAAAGCAAAGCTTCGCTAATAACAAAACAATTGGAAATTGTGTGTCCAGATTTGCTTGGAAATACTATACTAATAAGTGCTTCAGGAGCAAGGATGAGGGAAATTGCCATAAATCCTTTGAATTATCTATGTGTGATATATATTAATTCAGAAAATTCTTATCAGATATTATACAATGGAAGGCAAAATGAGCTTATTCCCAGCTCAGAGCTTGATACTCATTTGCTTATCCATAATCATATAATCAAGAATAAGATAGATAAAAAAGTGCTTTTGCATTGCCATGCTACTGAATTGATAGCATTAACACATAATTCAAAAATTAAAAGTAGTGAAAGCCTGAGTGATTTGCTATTTTCAATGCATCCGGAATTAATTATGTTTGCACCGGAAGGTATTGCATTTGTTCCCTACATGATGCCTGGAACCAAACAGATCGCCGAAATAACTTTAGATAAATTAGCTGATAAAAGAATTCTTGTATGGGAAAAACATGGGTGCATTGCTCTTGGAGATGACTTATGGGATGCATACGAAATGATTGAATCAGCCGCAAAAGCAGCTAACATTTTTTTCATTGCATCTAGTTCAGGTTATAAACCAGAAGGATTGAAAAAGCATGAATTGGATGAGTTAAAGGAAAAATTCTCATCAATCCAATGATGGCAATTTAATGATAAAAGTAGAACCTTTTTCATATTGACTTTCTACAAAAATTTCAGCATTAAGCAGATGCAAAATCTTTTGACTAATAGTCAGACCAATTCCAACACCTGTATGAGTTCTTGCAGCACCTTCGCTAGCCTGCCTGAAAGGCTCGAAAATTTGCGCCAAACTATTTGGATTGATACCAATTCCGGAATCGCTAATTTTTATTAAACCAAAAGTATTCCCATTTTCAAAATATCTATTTGTTTCTAATCTGATAAATCCTTCGTCAGTAAATTTTACTGCATTATCTACTAAATTAAACATTACTTGATTTAGAAGGTAAGAGTCAGATTCAATGATTAAGTCATTACTATTACATTCAATTTCAAGATTAAGGTTTTTGGAAATAACCATTTTTTTGAAGTTTTCAGCAGCATTTTTAACAAATTCATCAATGCGAATAGGAACCGATTTGATTTTTAAATTATTAGACTCGATTTCGGATAGGGCAAGCAAAGAATTTAATGTATTTCTTAGTCTTATAGCAGAGTCATGAATATATTCAGAGAGATCGATATGTTCATTCACATCTTGAGAATTTGATATTAATTGAGAAAAACCAATGATACCATTTAAAGGAGTCCTCAATTCATGACCTAAATTGCCTAAAATAATACTTTTAAGTTTGTTTGCTTCTTCCAATTGGTGCTTAGCAGTTTGCAAAGCTTCTTCCGCACTTTTTCTTTCGCTAATATCTTTTGTATAAACTAAAATAGTATCTTCATTGAGGGTAACAGCATCAAAAAGAATATATGAAAAGCTTAAATCGGCTTTTTGAATTTTAAATTCCGATTGAATGTGCCCTTTGT
>CAZBNQ010000128.1:3969-7889 GCA_964493035.1 uncultured Hyphomicrobiales bacterium
CTTTGTTAATTAATTCATTATACTTTTCTGAATCGATATAATTTGTATAATCATTAAAAATATCTTTAATATTAAATACTTTAAGCTTTTCTATACTATATCCGGTTATTTTTTCAGCACCAGAATTAGCTTCAATAATATTGAGACTTCTATCAAGAATAAATATACCATCAGGAGCAAAATCAACATAGCTTTTAAATTTTTCTTCGCTTCGCAAAAGAGCTATTTCAGAATTTTTTCTTTCGGTGATGTCTCTAATGTGTTGAGCTACCATAATTACTTTATTACTTGAATCAAAAACGGGGAAGACATTGATTTCGCGAAACCTGCCATGCTCAGTTTTTTCTTCTAAATCTTTTATTGGTATGCCTGTTTTAAATACTTTAATAATATGACAATTGGGGCAAGGAGCATCATGATTCATGTATGCATTGAAACAAAATGGATTGTTAGCTCGCTCTTCAGGAGTTAAATGCTCATATCCATGCCAATTGCTCATCAAAATTCTTAGATTAGCATCATGAACAGTCAGTAGATCAGGTATAGAATTAAATACATTAGTGAGCAAAGCTTCAGATTTTTTTAAAGCGTTTTCATTGTTTATTCTTTCGATTTCGGCAGCAGCTCTCATCGAAAATATCTGCATTAAATTTTTAGCTAAATCAGATTGATCAATTTTGCCACTGCTCATTACAGCGAGAATACCCAAGGGCTCGCCATTTAAAGAAAATAATGGAATTCCCATATATGACTTGACTTCTAAATGAACAAGATCATCATCCTCAGGGAATAGCTCTCTTACATTTTCATTAAATATGCATAATCCTTTTTTAAATACTTGCTCACATGGTGTGTTTTTTAAAGAGTAAGAAAAATTATTTATGAAATCAGGAGATTTGTACATTGCTATTGAATTAACTCTGTATCTTTCTTTATCATATTCACCAATTGTAGCTACAGAACAATTTAAAACTTCAGCAAGATTGAGAATCAAATCTTTGAAAAACTGTTCACCTGTTGATGAAGAAGTCCCCTCGAGAACAGCCCTGAGAGAAGCCGAAGATTTTTTTCTTTCTTCAATTTCATGTTCAAGTGTTTTATTGATATTACGAATTTCTTCAGTTGCTTTTTGTACTTGTTTTCTGAAAACATAAATAGCTAAAAATGATAAAGCCAATAATAGAATAATTGAAACAACTGTAATAATCAACCAGCGAGGAATTTCATTACTTACAGTTAGAGGAAAAAGCCATTTATTAATAATCCTATTATATTCACCATCCTTGTTTTTTTTCCACTCTTTTAAATATCTGTCAGTAGTATTCAAAATATATGAATGATTACCTTTTGGAGAAGCAAAATAAATGTGAAATGGATTGATTATAATCGAAGTTCTAACTACTTTATATTTACTTTCACTTGAATAACCGAAAGAATTGGCTGTAACGCCGGCGTCTACCTCTCCATTTTGAATGGAATTAAATATATCGACAAATGTACCTTTATAGACATATTCACATTGAATACCGAATTTATTACACATATCGATAAAATTTTGCCCATTAACATCATTTTTCATTATACCAATTTTCTTACCACTGACATCAAAAATGTTGTTGATACTAACATTTTGATTTGCATATAATATGCTCCAAACAGTAAAAGAAGGCTGGCTGCCATAATCTAAAAATTTAGTTCTTTCTTCTTTGAAAGCAACACTAGTAACTAAATCAACTTCATGCCTCTTAGCTCTTTCCAGACCTTCAGCCCAAGTACCAGGCACAAATTCGAGTTCCCAATTTTCATGCTTGGCAATTTCTCTTAGCATATCAGCATAAAAACCATCAGCCTTGCCTTCGCTATTCATGAAAATTGCCGGATAAAATGGAAAAACAGCAACTCTAACTTTTAAAGGAGCATCTTGTGAAAAAATCGAAAATGGATTAATTACCAAAATTATGATAGTAATTAATTGAATGAATCTATTTGAAATTATATAATTCTTTTTCAATAATATTTGCCCAAATTTTGTCATTATTCTACCCTCAGTCAAAATAACACATTTGACTCATTTAGCCAACGAAAAAATATATAGATTGTTTTATATTTAGTTTGTTGTCAAAACTTTATGAATATATTCAATTTGTTTTTTCATTCAGTATTAATTTTATAAGTTTGAATATTGGAATAGGGACAATTGTAAAATTTTATCGAAGGAAATATAATGAAGCAATTCATTGTATTATTTTTTTTAGGGAGCATGAGTCTTTTAGCTCAAGAATATAAGACCGATCCTATAACTGTATCTGCACAAAGAATACCAAGCTTATACTCTGAGAATGCTAGAGTATTATCAATAATCACCAAAGAAGATATTCAAAAAACTAATGCTTCGACAATTAATGAATTGTTGGAATATGTAGCCTCGGTGGATGTACGTCAACGTGGTACACCGGGTGCTCAAGCAGATATTTCAATACGTGGCGGAAGTTTCGATCAGACTCTTATTCTTATTGATGGGATTCCATTTAATGATCCACAAACTGGGCATCATAATGCTAATTTACCAGTCGATTTGAACGATATCAATTCAATTGAAGTAATTGAGGGAGCATCTGCAAGATCTTTAGGAATTAATTCATTCAGCGGTGCCATTAATATTATTACTAATAGCAGAAAAGCTAATAATCTGAATGCATCTGTTAAGTTTGGTGAAAATGCTTTTCAAAAATATTCGGTATCTGGTAAGACTTATCTCGATAACTTTTCTTTATTCGCTTCATATAATAAGAATAAATGTGATGGTTATATGGATAATACTGATTTGAATTCTCAAAGTGTTTATTCAGGTATTGGATGGGCTGCTGACGAATTATCATTGGTTTATAAATTTGGATATATGGACAAAAAGTTTGGGGCAAATAGTTTCTATACTCCTGCTTATCCTAATCAATACGAAGAAGTCAGCTCTTATTTTAATTCGATGAATTTCAAAAAAGTTGGAGATTTCAATCTTGATATTGCAGCTTATTGGAGGATTCACGATGATAAGTTTTTATTGAATAGGAAGATTAAAGATAAGTTTAACTATCATACTAGTAATCTTTATGGTATTGATTTAAAATCTTATTTCTCGAGTTTTATTGGAAAGACTGCTTTCGGTTTTTCTTTCAAACAACAAGATATAAAAAGTACTGTATTAGGAAAGAAATTATCCAATCCTGAAAAAATTAAAGGTGAAAATGCCTATTACTTGTTTTCTGATTTAAGATCTAATTTTGATTTGTTTATTGAGCAAACTTATAAGTATGATGATTTTTTGATTTCTGCTGGTGCTTTATTTAATTTCAACTCTGATTATGATAATCATACTGTTGGTGGAATTGACTTAAGTTATAAACTTAATGAAAACTTTACTTTGTTTTCTTCTATGAATCAATCATTAAGACTCCCTACATTTACTGACTTATATTATAGTGACCCTATTCACAAACCTAATCCTAATCTAAAGCCTGAATTTGGACTAAACATAGAATTTGGAACAAAATTATCTTTTGAAAGAATGACTGCTCAAATCGCAATTTTCAAAATGATTGGAAAAGATATGATCGATTGGGTTATGCCTTTGGATTCGACTAAATGGGAGCCGGCTAATCTTACAGAAATAATTAATAATGGTGTCTCTAGCTCTATTAAATATTTTCCTGATTTTAATTTGTTTTCAGAAATAAATTTTAGCAGCTTGAGGGCTGAATACTTATACCAATTCCCAGAAAAAACTAAACTTGATGGCTTGAAATCAAAATATGCTATGAATTTTTTGAGACATAAATTAAATTTTGCCGTGGATATTAAGCTTTTTGAAAATTTTGGTTTGTCAATCAACCAATCCTATTCTGAGAGATTAGGCACTTATATTG
>CAZBNQ010000129.1:0-7814 GCA_964493035.1 uncultured Hyphomicrobiales bacterium
TTAAAAAGCCACAAGATGTAAAATTAAAAGCCATTCTTAATGATAGGCTCACTTATCCACAAAAAGAAAAAGGATATTCAAGTATTACTCTTTGCAATACTGATTTTTCAATAGTTTTATCTGTTGGTTCTGAAATCAGCACTTTAGATAATGTGACAATAGAAAAACTAAACAAAGCAAAAGATATAAAGGAAGTTAATTTTTCGGATTTGTATAAATGCCCTACTCATAAAGCAATTCACTTTGATATTTTTGCTCCCGTTATCGATAACAATGATTCAACAATTGCATATCTAATTTTAAGAATTGATCCTGAAAAATATCTTTTCCCACTGCTTTCAAATTGGCCAAATAACAGCAAAACATCTGAAACAGTAATTTTTAGAAAAGAAAATGATTCAATACTTACTCTGAATTATTTAAAATCTGTATCAAACTCTGCATTGAATTACAAACTACCTTTGTCTATGTCTCATCTTCCAGCGGCAAGAGCTATCAATGGAGAAAAAGGTATCATCGAAGGTGTTGATTATAGAGGAAATAGTGTCGTTGCTTATCTTTCGCAAATTCCTCATACTAAATGGTTTATGGTCAATAAAATAGACAAATCCGAATTATTCTCAGATTACTATTTCGAACAATTTATCTTGGTTATTCTTGCAGTTTTATTTGTACTCCTAACAAGCAGTATTTTGGGTTTTATTTTCCAAAAAAATAAAGCTCAACATTTAGAAAAAATATTTATTATTCAAGAAGAATATCGCACTACACTTTTCAGTATTGGAGATGCTGTTATTTCTACTGATAAGGATAGTAAGATAAAATATATGAATACTATTGCAGAAAATCTTACCGGTTGGAAATTTGATGACGCTAAAGGTTTGGATCTCGAAAAAGTATTTATTATCGTCAACGAAGATACAAGAGAAAAAGTTAAAAATCCTGTAGAATTAGTCATTGAAAAAGGTGGTATTGTCGGGCTTGCCAATCACACTATTCTTATTGCAAAAGATGGTAATGAAATTCCAATTGCTGATAGCGGTGCTCCTATCAAAGATGAAAATGGAAATCTAAGTGGTATTGTGTTGGTCTTTAGAGATCAAACTGAAGAAAGAGATACTCAAAAGAAAATTGAAATGGAAATGGCAAAAGCTCAAAAATATTTAGATATTGCCGGTGCCGTTATTATTGCATTGGATAATAAATGCAATGTAAGCATGATCAATGCAAAAGGTTGTGAGATTATTGGTTATAATCATGATGAAATTATTGGAAAAAATTGGTTTTATACTTGTGTTCCCGAAAAATGTCGGGATATTTTAGTTGATAATTTCTATAGTTCAATTAGTTCTCCTGATAAGTTAATTGAAAAAAATGAATGTTCGATACTAACTAAAGATAAAAAAGAAAGATATATAATCTGGACTAATTCAATTATTTATAATGAAAATAATGAAATTACTGGAATGTTGTGCTCTGGAGAAGATATAACCGAAAGAAAAAGAGCTGAAGATGCTTTAGTAGAAAGCGAAAAAAAATTCCGTTTAATGTATGAAAATGCTCCGCTTAGCTATCAATCATTAGATACTAGTGCTTTTTTGATAGATGTCAATCAAACTTGGCTTAAAACCTTGGGATATGAAAGAGATGAAGTTATTGGCAAACATTTTACTGAGTTTTTGACTCCTGAATCTGCTGAATTAGTAAAAACTCGTTTCCCATATTTTGTTTCTGTTGGTGAAGTTCATGACTACATATTTGAAATGGTTAAGAAAGATGGATCACGAATTTGGGTTAGCTATGAAGGCAAAATCGGAAAAGATGAATTTGGTAATTTCAAACAAACTCACTGTATTTTTAACGACATTACTGAAAAGAGACTAGTAGAAAAAGCCCTAATCGAAAGCGAAAACAAATTCAAATCATATATTAATAATGCACCTAATATTATCACTGTAATCGATAAAAACGGTATAATTAAATATTTAAACAAAGCTGAATTCGGTATGTCAGTCGATTACTTTATTGGTAAATGTATTTTCGATATCATAAACCAGGACTTAGTTTCAGAAATTAAACAAAAAATCAATGCTACTTTTACTGATAAAGAACCTTGTTTTTATATCAATAGCGCTTTTGTCGATGGCAATACTCACTGGTATTCTAATAATTGTGGAATTATTGATCTTGAAGATCCTGAAAGCGATGCAATTATTATATCTACAAATATTACTGATAGAAAAATCGCATCAGACGCTTTGCGCGAAAGTGAAATGAGATTTTCTAAGGCATTCCATTATCATCCTGCTCCAATGAGTATAACTAGTATTGATAATGGGAAAGTTTTGAATGTAAATTCAAGCTACTGCAAGATTGTTGGTTATGAACCTGATGAATTAATTGGAAAATATGTTAAAGATTTAAATCTTTATTCTAATCTTAACGATAGATTTTCATTGATGAGCAAACTTAAGCAAGATGGCAGACTTGTTAATTATGAATTAGATTTAGTCAATAAATCCGGTGCAATTATCAATTCACTAGTTTCAATTGAGATCATTGAAATTGATAGCGAAGAATGTGCATTAGCCACTTTCTTCGACATAACAGAGAGTAAAGCAGCCAGGAAAGCACTTGAAGATAGCGAAAAAAGCTATCGTGATTTGTTTAATAATGTGTTGGAAGCAATCTACATTCAAGATGAAAATTTCCAATTCTTAGACGTCAACGATTGGGCAGTTCAACTTTATGGATATAGCAAGGACTACTTTATTGGCAAGACACCTGAATTTTTGAGTGCCCCTGGCAAAAATGACTTGAATCTGATTACTGAATTAAATCATAAAGCTTTTAATGGCGAGCCTCAGCAATTCGAATTTTGGGGAATGAAGAAAAATGGTGAAATTTTCCCTAAAGAAGTATATGTTTTCCCAGGCGTTTATTTCGACAAAAAAGTATTGATTGCTATTGCTAGAGATATTACCGAACGAAAACAAGCAGCCGAAGAATTAATTAAAGCTAAAGAAAGAGCCGAAGAATCTGATATACTTAAATCTGCTTTCTTAGCTAATATGAGTCATGAAATTCGTACTCCGATGAATGCCATTATTGGATTTTCTCAACTGCTTGACGATAATGAGCTATCGAATGAAGAAAGATCTGAATACATTAATATTATTCATAGCAAAGGTAATGACTTGCTTAACTTGATTAATGATATCCTTGATATTTCCAAAATTGAATCCAATCAGTTGAATCTTTTCTATACTCAAGGCTCCGTCAAAAATTTACTTTTAGAACTTCAATCTACATTTTTAGTCAATCAGGAGAATTTTAAAGAAAATTATAATCGTAATCATATTGATATAATTATTCCGGATATTCCTGATACTTTAATGATTTATACTGATTTCGCAAGAGTAAAGCAAGTTTTATCTAATCTGATTTCCAATGCTCTTAAATTTACGGAAAATGGGTTTATTGAAATTGGTTGCCAAAAACTAGAATCCAACTTTTTAGAATTTTACGTTAAAGACACAGGTGTAGGCATTCCAATAGACAAACAAGATAAAATTTTCGAGCGTTTCAAACAATTAGACGATAATTATAATACTCGTCAGCATGGTGGCACCGGACTTGGGCTCTCAATTGCCAAAGGATTAGTCGAGCTTTTGGGTGGTCAGATTAGACTTGAGTCTGAAATTAATAATGGCACTACATTTTATTTCACTATTCCATTACTGCACAAGCGAGAAAATGAACCAGTTAAAATCAAAGCTTTAGAGCAAAGAAATGATAAATCATTAAAAATATTAGTTGCAGAAGACGATCCTTCAAACTTTTTGCTTATTAAAAGATTGATTAATAGAAGTTTTAATTCAGCAATTTTGCATGCCTGCAATGGATTGGAAGTGATAGAATTATTAGAACAGCATAATGATATTTCAATGATTTTGATGGATATAAAGATGCCAGTTATGAATGGTTTTCAAGCTTACGAAAAGATAAAAGTAAAGTATCCTCATATTCCAATAATTGCTGTTACTGCCTATGCGATGAACGAAGAAAAAGAACGAATTATGGAGTCGGGCTTTGATTATTATCTTCAAAAACCAATTAACAACGAAGAACTAATAAATTTAATAAAAGACTTTAGCTAAAAACACAAAAAGCTTCTTGAACCATTCAAGAAGCTTTTTTAAAAAACTTATAGGGAAATTACCAAGAGCGGCGTCTATTGTTAAAACCACCGTTAGTTCTTTCTCTAGCTTCGTTAACAACCAAGAACTTACCTAAAAATTCTTGACCGTTAAGCTCATCTATAGCTTTGCTGCCAATATTTTCACTCATTTCGACAAATCCGAAACCACGAGCACGTCCAGTTTCACGATCAAAAATTACTTTAGCTGAATTGACATGTCCATATTTAGAGAACATTTCACGCAATTCATTATCATCCATTGATGTAGGGATATTCCCAACATAAATATTCATAGAAAACTCCAATAAAAAAATTAAAATCCCGAAAAAAATTAATCAAAGGATGAAATTAGAATATAAGATATTCTTGACTGCAAAACGTTGCTTAATTATTTCGAATTACAAAGATAATACAAACTAATTTAAAAAACAAATAATTATGAAAATTAAATGTTAATTAGCCCAACTTTCATGTTTTCGCAAGTATAAATTTCCTGTCCATCGACTAATAATCTTCCATCTGCAATGACCATTGTCATCTTTAGATTTATAATTCTTTTAATATCGATAATATATTTTACAACTTTGCTTGTAGGCAAAACTTCACCGAAAAACTTTAGAGATTCGCAGCCTAAAGCTCTACCCTTACCTTTATAACCAAGGTGATTAAGGAAAAATCCGGTCAACTGCAACAAACCATCTAAACCAAGTGAGCCTGGCATAACAGGATCATCTTTGAAATGGCAACCAAAAAACCACAAATCAGGATTTATATCGAGTTCGGCTTCGACTATACCATGTCCATATTTGCCAGCATTAGCTTCGATTCGAGTTATTCTATCCACCATCAACATACCTGGTAGTGGCAATTTACCTGCATCCTGTCCAAAAAATTCACCATTGGCAACTTGGATTATCTCATCATAATTATAAGACGTCTTAATAACAATACCCCAAAGAATAAAAATAATAACCAAATTATTAGTACAAATATACGAATTAATTTTGAAACTCTTTTATTCTAATTGGTTCTTTGAACTTCTTGAATTTCGACATATTGATTAATCTCAACATCATAATATCTGTAAGTTCTTGTCCTTTACGAATCAAAACAAAATCTTCTTCATCTCTGAGATCTTCTTCTAAAACCATTCCTATGCGCAATTGTTTGAATAATATCGACTTAATCACAAATCCTTTTGCAGTATAGTTGTTTAGCACCATTAAACTTGTCAAAATCTTTGGATCATAGTTAAATGATTTGACTTTCATCTGAAGGATGGCATCATCCACCGAAAATCCTCTGTTAAGATAATAATTAAAATCATGAGCAACCTTAAGCAATCTTGCAATAAGCGGCAATTCATCTGCTTTCTTATCAGATATTTTAGAATTTGTACCGTCATAATTGAAATATTGATATTTGATACCTTCGGCAATATTTTCAAATCTTGGAATATTTTTTATCAAATTTGCTCCGGTCTCAGGATGTTTTGCATATATTTCTTTTTCTATATCATCCAAATCCATATTTTTATATACTTTTTCGAGAATTTCATTAGGTATCGATACACATCCTATGAATGAAAGCAAACCAGCAATTTCATATTCCCACAAATTTTTTAAATTTAATTGATAAGCTATATCTCGCATGGTAGTTCTAATTTTTGCGGCTAAATGAAATATTTCCGGTGAAGTTGCACCTAAAATATCAACAAGAATTTTAATTGTTCCCTTCAATGTATTTTCTAATAATTCTTTTTCAGAATTTACTAATCTAAATTGCTCGATGCATTCTTTCATTGAACTTATTAGATCATCAGTAGAAATAGGTTTGGTAAGAAATCTGAACACACTTCCTTCGTTGACAGATTTTATTGAAGTTTCGAGATCTGCAAATCCGGTAATAATTACTCTGACAGACAAAGGACTTACCCTTTTTACAATCGATAACAGCTCTACCCCATTCATTTTTGGCATGTTATAATCGCTAGCTACTACTGCAAAAGGAGGATTGACTCTAATATATTGCAATGCCTCTTCGCCACTTGCTGCAGTAGTTATATTAAAATATTTTCTCAAATTTCTTTGATAAGCACTAATTACATCCAAGTCGTCATCGACTAATAATACTTTATTATTCATAATACTCACCCAATAATATCTCTGCTTTGAAAATATTAGAACTTATCGATATTTCAAAAGATATTGATAATAATTCTGCTGACTTTGTAGAAATTGTTAGCCCAAGCCCCGATCCAGACATCCTATCGCCATGGTTTGTAAAAAATGGTATGAACAATGAATTAATATCATAATCATCCGGTAAGTCTGTCTTATTACTCATTACTACAAACACTTTATTTGATTTTCTTGAAATATCCACATTAATTTCATTTGAAATCGAAAATTTCAAAGAATTTTCTATCAAACTTCTAAACAAACATCCAATCAAAAATGAGTTTGATTTTAAATAAATATTGTCCGACAAGTCTGATGTAAGTTTAATATCTTTAGAAAACAGTAACTTATATTCTTCTATTGTTTCATTCAAATAAGAATTTAAAAATATTTTTTCTGCTAAATCAAATTTTTCATTTTCCATTTTACTTAAAAGAATAATTTTATCTAGCTCAGAGCTCATGGAATTAACATATTTTCTAATATTTTCTATAGTCTGATAAAAGTCTTTATCTGAATTATTGTTCCAAAAGTTTTCCAAAAGATATGTATTAGTAAGTATTGCAGTGAGAGGATTTTTATATTCTCGAGATACTGTACTTGTAAATAAAGAATTAATCTTTAACTGAATTTTTTCAAACTCGATTAGATTATAAAATTGACTAGCCTCCTTCAGTTGAGACAAAAGATGTTCAGGTGCAATTGGCTTTAGTAAAAACTTAAAAATATTGTTTTCGTTAATTGCATCCACAACAGTGCTAAAATCAGCATGCCCCGATAAAATCATTCGTATCGAATGTGGTGATACTTTCTGTGCTTGTTTCAAAAATTCAATACCATTCATTTTGGGCATTCGAAAATCTGTCAAAATAACAGCTACATCACTTGTTTTTGATAAGTATTCCAGTGATGAAAATGGATTATTGAAAACTACTACATCAAAAGATTTTCGAAAATTTTGTTGAAATGTAGCCAATACATCTTCATCATCATCAACAAATATCACTTTAGATTTTTTCATAAATTTCCATTTGGAATATTTTTATAATTAAGTTTTTATCTTTTTTAATTATTATTTCGAGAAAATCCTTCGGTATTTCTATTTCTTGTAATTTACTTAAATATATATCATAATTCAAATCAGTATTTTGATATTTAAACAAAAATAAGGACTCATAATTATGATTGATATGAATAGCTAAATTCAGAAGAAACACATTTTCACTAAAATCACCAGAATAATTCATGAAATTATTTTGATAGAAAATTGGTTCGAATAGTTTTCGAGGCAGTCCCCAAAGTGCAGATAAGTATGTACCCGCAAGGCAATAATCCATATTATATACTTCATTTTCCTTAATGATTCTTTCTGTTAATGTTAATTCTGCATTATCATAATAAAATTTTATATAGTTGTCTAACTTGAGCATGAT
>CAZBNQ010000130.1:0-7722 GCA_964493035.1 uncultured Hyphomicrobiales bacterium
TAATTGCTGAACTCAGTTGATATGTAAGATATTGCCAAATCTTTGCATAATATTTCAATAATTTAAATTTATACTAAGTATCAGCTTCTGATATTCTAAACAAAAAATAGCTAATAAAAAATACCCCAAAAGAAAAAACTTCCTTTTGGGGTATTTACCATTGTACTAATATTTTAGTTTAAATTAGGACTGTCCTGTGTTGGATGCTTTACACCCAATACTTCGTCAATAGCCTTGATAAAGCCATCTTTGGGTAGAGCACCAACAGCCATCTGTGGTTTGTCGCTAGTTGGTATGAACAATAAAGAAGGAATACTGCGAATACCAAACATTGCTGAAAGCTCTTGTTGCTCTTCTGTATCTATTTTGTAGATATCAACTTTGCCATCATATTCTTTTGATAATTGTTCCAAAATTGGACTAATCATTTTGCAAGGACCACACCAGTCAGCATAAAAATCGATAATTGCAGGTTTTGTACCTTTAAATTTCCATTCTGTTTCATTTTCGAAATCGAAAACTTTTTCAATAAAGCTTTCTTTTGTTAAAAATTCCATTTTAGCCTCTATATTTTAAAATTTAACATTCATTTGAATATATTGACGATAATAAAAATATTATATTGCTGAAGAGTAATATAATTTTTAAAAAAATTATTTGTATCCTAATGACATTAAATTAGAAGGATTTAAGACTTTATTTATTGCATCAGAATCTAAATAATTTTCTAAAAAAGAATCAAATCTAGGTTTGGGCTCAGAAATTTTTGTATAATCTGAAATAATTTCGGAGCATCGATCATATCCAAGAATTGGAATAAAGGCAGTGATGATGATAGGGTTACTATAAAACATTTTCATACATTGATCTTTGTTGCCTTTGATTTCTTTAATATGTTTTGCAAAACTATTATTCAATTTAATTAATAGTTCAAGAGATTCGATCAAAGTATAAGAAATAAGAGGCATAAATTCATTAATTTGGAGAGTACCGCGACTAATCAAATCATTAATCAATTTATCGTTTGAAAATATTTTTAAAGCAGTACCCATAACTGATTCAATGATGACAGGATTCACTTTGCCGGGCATTATCGATGAACCGGCTTGCAAAGAGGGAAGATGTATTTCATCTAAATAATGTAATAATCTAAGATCGGCAGATATTTTTATTAAATTTGCAGCATGAGCATTGAGTATGCCGGATACTTCAGAAAAAGCATCATTATTGGCAGTTGCATCGATCATATTTTCAGCACGGCTTAGCCCTAATCCGGTATTCTTTCTTAGTTTTTCGATAACAAGAAAAATATATTTTCTTGGAGCAGTTAAACCTGTTCCTATAGCAGTACCGCCAATATTTAGAATTCTTAGTCTTTCTTCACATTTAAAAGTTCGCCATCTGTCGCGAGCAATAGCCTCAGCAAAAGAGCCAAACTGCGCGCCCAAAGTCATTGGCACTGCATCTTGTAGTTCTGTTCTACCAATTGTTAAAATATCAGCAAATTCTTTTTCTTTATCATTCAGAGCACCTTGAAGTATTGCAATAGACTGGCTAAGCTCACGGAAAAGATAAATTAAAGCTATTTTTAATGCTGATGGATAAACATCATTTGTTGATTGATGAAGATTAATATGCTCGATAGGATGTATAAAATTATACTGGCTTTTTTCTTTTCCAATTTTTTCTAAAGCAAGATTAGCAATTACTTCGTTCATATTCATATTTAAAGAAGTTCCGGCACCACCTTGCATGGCATCGATAGGAAACTGAGAGAGATGCTTACCGGCTATTATTTCATCGCAAGAATCACAAATTGCTAAATATTTAGTTTCATCGAGAAATTTCAAATCATAATTAGCTTCAGCACATGATTTTTTTACAATTGCCAAGGCTTTTATCATTGAAAATTGACTTTGGTAATTAGAAATATCAAAATTAGATAATGCTCTTTGGGTATGAATTCCCCAATATACATTATCATCAATTTCTAATTCACCCAGAGAATCATGTTCAATCCTCATTTTGCATCCTTGAGAAAAAATGTTTTGAATCGCCCCACTCGCCATAGCCGATTTCTCGGTTGATTGAAGCAATACGACCACTCAAGCAAAGATGACATTCTTTAGCAAACTCATCCATGCATGGCTTACCATCATATAATTGATATTCCTTTCTCACTTCAGTTGGAGTGAGTTGAGGCATAATAATATTTGCCCCATATCTGAGCCCTTCTTCTCGTCCAAATGGATTAATCGCTTGTAATGCAGTTGTAGAAGCCATATTCACATTTTGTAATACTAATCGAGTAACCGCTAACATCTTGAGAGCAAGTTCGTAGTTTTTCCATTTAGATTTTTCATCTTCTTCAATCATATAGGCATATTGAGTGTCTTTATGGGGAATGAAAGGGCCCATGCCAATCATATCTACATCCATTTCTTTGAAGAATATAATATCATCAGCAAGGTTTTCAATTGTTTGTCCGGGCAAACCAATCATAACACCAGTGCCAACTTGAAAACCAATTTCTTTCAAGCTTTTCAGGCAGTCCATTCTTTTATGAAAATCCAATTCAGGAGGATGAATTGATCTGAATAGTGATTCATTAGTAGATTCGATACGCAATAGATACCTATGGGCACCTGCATCAAAAAATCTTTGATAAACTTCTTTGGATTGTTCGCCAACACATAGAGTAATACCAAGCCCTTCAGGAAATTTTTCATTTGTTGAAATCGACTTTATTGTTTTTACCAAATCTAATACATGTTCGATAAAAGAATCATCAGTGCGTTCGCCAGACTGGAGAACAACCGAACCATAATTGAATTCCATAGCGAGCTTGACAGCGTCAATTATTTGGTCTTTATCCAAATTATATCTGTGAAAATTTTTATTACTTTTGCGGATTCCGCAATAGAAGCAGTCATTCAGACAAATATTCGAAAACTCAATTAGGCCTCTAAAATAGACTTTTTCGCCAACAAATTTAGACATTGTTCTATAAGCTGCATCTCTAAGCAACTCAATTTCGTCTTGTTTTTCGAGATTTAGCAAATAAATAATTTCCTCTCTCGAAAAAGTATCTTTATTTAAAATTTTATTTAAGTTCATATTAGAAATACAAATCTCTTTCGCCATTATCAATTCTATCAATAAATTCTTTAGTTTTTTCTTTCACAGATTCGTTAGGAATCAGATTTAATTCTTTTTCAATCAATTCATTACCCAATTTCTTAGTATCCTCGTCTGCATAGTCGTTCAAATATTCTCTTAAAGTAGTCAATCCATTAGGTTGACAATAAATTTTAATTAAACCAGGTTTGGCTTGGTCCATAAAATCTTGACCAACTCTACCTAATCTATAGCATCCAGTGCAAAATGAAGGAATGAAACCTTGTTTAATTACATCTTGAATAATTTCGCCTGAGCTTCTGCAATCGTTAAGAGTAAATTGTCCTTCATCAATTTTTTCAGAAAATGCTTGCTTATAGCCACCAGGATTAGTTTTAGAACCTGCACTAATCTGAGAAATTCCTAAATCGAACAATTGAGTGCGGAGATGTGCAGGCTCTCTTGTCGATAAAATCATACCGGTGTAGGGAACTGAAAGTCTCAATACAGCAACTAATTTTTTTAGTTCATCATCTGAAACAGCATATTTAAGATGATGAGAAGCAGGAGCATTATTGGCAGGTTGAACTCTTGGAATTGAAATTGTATGAGGTCCTGCACCATAGTTTTTGTCTAAATGCTCTGAGTGCTGGATCATAGCCATAACTTCAAAACGATAATCGAACAAACCAAACAAAGCACCGATTCCAACATCATGCAAACCATTTGAAAGAGCTCTATCCATAGTAGTCAAGCGCCAATCATAATCAGATTTTTTACCGCTTGGGTGCATAAATTTATATGTTTCGCGGTGGTAAGTTTCTTGAAATACAGTATAAGTACCAATTTTTATTTGGCTTATTCTTTGGAATTCTTCATCGTTGAGTGGAGCAATTTCGACATTAATTCTTCTAATAGAATTACCTTTTGAATCCTTAACTGAATAGACAGCATCAATAGCATCAAAGAAAAAATCGGTTGGGCAATTCTTGTGTTGCTCGCCCATAAGCATAAGCACTCGCTTATGTCCTTGTTCGAGTATGCCAAGAGTTTCTTCTTTAATTTGGTCGATTGATAATGTAGTGCGCGAAATTTCTTTATTATCGGCTCTAAAGCCACAATAAAGGCAATTATTTGAGCAATAATTAGAAACGTAAAGAGGTGCAAAAAGCACTAATCTTTTACCATAAATTTCATCTTTTACTTTATATGCTGCATGATATATTTTTTGTATATCATCTTGATTTGTTGTATTTAGCAAAATTGCAGCGTCTGCTATAGATAGTCCGTTGAGTTCTAATGCTTTATTTATTACTTCGTCAACGAGTATAGAATCAGGATTTTGATATTTTTCTATATATTCAAAAATCAAATTCTCATCAATAAAATTACTATTCATTTCAAATATCCAAATTTACAATTCAAACAGAATTAAAAACGATTAAACAATCCGAAAATTTCTCAATATAATTCAAATTTAATTAATCAGCAAATATTTCTCGATTCAAATATAAATTAAAAAATTAACAAAATGTGGAAAATATTAATTATTATTATGGCAATATTTTTAATAGTTTGCAGTTAAATTTATGATAATAATATACTAATATTATAGAGGTATTAATGAAAAGAATTATTCTTGCTTCATTTATTTGTCTTTTTGCCTTTTCTACTCTCTCTCTCTCAGCAAAGAAAGAAACTAAAAAAGAAGAATCAAAAGAGGCTTATAATGAATCTATACTTTCGGGATTGACTTTTAGAAGTATTGGGCCTGCTGTTACTTCCGGAAGAATAAGTGACTTAGCTGTCGATCCTAATGACCGCTCTTATTATTTTGTTGCTGCTGCAAGTGGTGGTGTGTGGAAAACCACTAACGGAGGTATAACTTTTAGATCAGTATTCGATAATGAAAAATCGTTTTCTATCGGATGTGTCGTGCTTGATCCTAGCAATAGAGATGTTGTGTGGGTGGGGTCAGGCGAAAACAATAGCCAAAGATCTGTCTCTTGGGGTGATGGTATTTATAAATCTACCGATGGTGGCAATTCTTGGAAAAATATGGGATTGAATAAATCTGAACATATTGGTAAGATCGTTATCGATCCGAATAATTCAAACATTGTTTATGTTGCTGCTCAAGGTCCGCTTTGGGGTCCCGGTGGTGATAGAGGTTTATATAAAACTACCGATGGTGGCAAGACTTGGACTAAATCTTTGGATATAAGCGAAAATACCGGCGTTACTGATATTGTTATGGATACTCGAAATACTAATGTTTTGTATTGTGCTTCATATCAACGCCGTCGTCATGTGTGGACTATGATCGATGGTGGACCTGAATCTGCTATTTATAAGTCTATTGATGCCGGCGCAAATTGGGAAAAAATTACTAATGGATTGCCTTCAGTCGATATGGGGAAAATTGGTTTAGCTATTTCTCCGGTCAATCCGGATGTGATTTATGCTACAATTGAAGCTGCAGAGGGCAGAGGTGGATTTTTTAGATCTACTAATAAAGGCAATTCTTGGGAAAAACGTAATGATTATGTTTCCGGTTCTGCTCAATATTACCAAGAAATTTATTGCGATCCAAAAAATGTAGATTTAGTCTATGTTATGGACACTTATTCAAGATATACTCTTGATGGCGGTAAATCTTTCATTATGTTGAGCACTAAAGAAAGACATGTGGATGATCATGCATTTTTCATTGATCCTAAAAATACTAATTATGTTATGATTGGTGGTGATGGCGGACTATACGAAAGCTATGATCGTGGAAATACTTGGAGATATTTTGCTAATCTGCCTGTAACTCAATTCTATAGAATTACTGCTGATAATGCTGAACCATTCTATAACGTATACGGTGGTACTCAAGATAATAATTCTTTTGGTGGTCCTGCCAAAAATAATAATGCCTTTGGTGTTTTCAACTTAGATTGGATTTTCGTTGTTGGAGGCGATGGTTACGAACCTCAAATTGATCCTAAAGATCCAAATATTGTTTATGGTCAGTGGCAATATGGTGGGCTGGTTAGATATGATAAAAAATCCGGCGAATCCTTTGGTATCAAACCTCAAGAAGAAGAAGGCGAAGAATTAAGATGGAATTGGGATACTCCTCTAATTTTGAGCCCTCATGATAACAAAAGATTGTATTATGCTTCAAATAAATTGTTTAGAAGTGATGATAGAGGCAATACTTGGAAAAAAATCAGTGATGATCTGACCAGACAAATCAAAAGAGATGATTTGCCCGTTATGGGTAAAATTTGGGGACCGGAAGCTGTGGCTAAAAATGCTTCCACTTCATTCTATGGCAATTCAATTGCTATTAGTGAATCGCCTATAAAAGAAGATTTGTTGTATGTTGGTACTGATGATGGTTTGATTCAGGTAACCGAGGATGCAGGCAAAAATTGGAGAAAAATTGAAAAATTTGAATCTGTACCTGAAACTACTTATGTGACTGATGTAGTTGCTTCTGCTCATTCTGAATCAAGAGTTTATGCTACATTTAATAATCATAAAAATGCTGATTTCAAACCATACGTGCTCCGCTCTGAAGATAAAGGAAAAACATGGACTTCAATCAGTTCAAATCTTCCTGATAATGGACCTGTTTGGACTATCGTCGAAGATCATGTCAATCCTGATATTTTATTTGTTGGTACTGAATACGGAGTATTCTTTACTAATAATGGAGGCAAAAAATGGATTCAATTAAAATCCGGTATGCCGACTATTGCTGTTAGAGACTTGGAAATCCAAAAACGCGAAAACGATCTTTTGGTTGGTACTTTTGGTAGAGGTATCTATATTCTTGATGATTACACTCCTTTAAGAGAAATGACTGAAGAAATAGCACAAAAAGATGCTTATATTTTCAAAATAAAAGATGCAATGATGTTTTTCCAAGATGAATCTCGTGGGCAACATAGTATTGGCGATGATTTCTTTAGAGCTCCAAACCCTGCTTTTGGTGCTACTTTTACTTATTATATCAAAGATGATGTAAAGACTAAAAAATCTCTAAGAAAAGAAGAAGAAAAGAGTATTGCAAAAGAAAACAAACCATACGTTTATCCAAGTTTTGAACAATTGAAAGCTGAAGATATCGAAGATTCTCCATATTTGCTCTTCATTATTAAAAATGCTGAAGGCGATATTGTTAGAATGTTGAAAAATCCTATTTCTAAAGGAATAAACAGACTAACTTGGGATCTGAGATATCCTGATTTGGGCCCGGTAGATGACAAAACAGATCCAAACAAGAAATCTGGATTCCCAATTATTCCGGGTAAATATTCTGTATCAATTTTCAAAGTTACTGATAATGAGCAATCTTTATTAGTAGGTCCACAAGAATTCGTATGTAAAGTATTGAATAATTCTACATTAGCTGCCGAAAATAGAAAAGAATTGACTGATTTCCACATGGAAATTACAGAAATGAATAAAGCAGTGTATTCCACTAACCAATACTTATCTTCTTTGGAAAAAAGAATTACTTCACTTCAAAATGCAGTTTTAGCTGGTATGGGACAAAAACCAGAAACTTTGAAAAAAGTGCGTGAAAGTGAATTAAAAGTGATTAGACTT
>CAZBNQ010000131.1:0-7706 GCA_964493035.1 uncultured Hyphomicrobiales bacterium
ACCTATTTGGTAAATCTCTGCCCGAGCACTTGCTACTCCCAAGACAAGAAGAAGCATTAAACTTAACTTCTTAAAATAGTTGTACATAAATAGACCCTTTTGTTTATTACAAAAAACAATTTTTTTTTCAATCAAATTTTGTACGAAATTAGCACCATAATTTACTAAAATATAACAAAATAAACTAAATTAATTTATCCACTATATTCTCAATAATTTCTATGCCATAAATTTAGAAATAATAACACAATTTTTTAAATTAAGTTTCAATTTTGTTGAATTTTTTTTTATCTTTTATGAATTCGCTCTATTTCATTATATATAAACCATTTAACGTATTGTCTTCTTTCAGTTCTTCTGATGACAAGAAAAATTTATCCGATTTTTTTTCTCTGCCTAAGGATATTTATCCTGTCGGTAGACTCGATTATGATTCAGAAGGTTTGCTGATTTTAACCAATGATAAAAAATTCAATCACTTACTCCTCGATCCAATCAATAAACATAAACGAAAATATTTGGTTCAAATTGAAGGCGATATTCATAATTCTGATTTGATTAAACTTGAAAGTGGATTGGATATCAATATTTCTGGTAAAATTTATCACACTCTACCTGCTAAAGCTAAAATTATTGATGAACCTTCGCTTCCTCTTAGAATTCCCCCAATTAGATTCAGACAAAATATACCCACTAACTGGATTGAATTGGAGCTTATTGAAGGCAAAAATCGCCAGGTTAGAAAAATGACAGCTAAAGTCGGTTTCCCGACTTTACGTCTGATCAGATATTCTATCGAAGATATTACTATCGATGGACTTAATTCCGGTGATATTAGGCAAATTTCTCGAAATACGATTTACAAAAAATTGAACTTAATCAATTTCCTTTGATTAATATTTCTCTTTACTAAACAAATTATGCAAGCTAAGATGAAGTTTATGTATTCCCTTTCCATTAATATACATCAAAGGGCATGGTCCGGATATCAATTCAAATTCTTTACTTGATTTTAGTTTATTAAATTCTTCGATTTCTTCGTTAGTTTTTAGTTTTTTGCTTAACCATACACTTTTGATTTTATGTGATCTTACATTGGTTAATGCATTGATAGTATTCGAATTGTTGCTTGCAGATATTATCAAATCAACATTTTCAGGTAGCTCATCAATATTAGCATAAACTTTTCTATCGCCAATTTTTTTTAGTCTGGGATTAATTGGAAATACTTCATACCCCATTTTTTCGAATTCATTCATCAAGGTATTGCCCCATCTTTCTTTTTTATCCGATGCACCTAATAGAGCAATCTTCTTTGATTTCAAATATAATTCAATGAACTTTTTCATACTTATCTCCTTTATTTTTTTCAAAAATAAGTAATTTCATCTATTTTCAAAATACTATATAAAAAAACAACCCGTTCAGTTTCTGACCGGGTTGTCTTATAATTTTCTAAATCTTAGTACTTACTGCGTTTTTTCTTGTCTCTTGATTGAGGCTTGTCTGCACTTCGTCTAGATTTTTCAGGTGTACTATCTGATTGATATCTTCCTTTTCTTGAACTGAATCTATCATTATTTGCAAATCTATCATTTGGTCTGGAAAATCTTTCTGATTTTGGTGCTGGTTTTGCATGCTGCACTGTGATTCTGGTTTTTCCGAGATAAACTTCATCAAATGATTGAACGATCAATTGTTCCCATTTTTCTTCTACTTCAAAAAACGAAAAGTTATTAAGAATTTCGATCTTTCCTAATTCCACATTTCGAGTTTCAGTTACTTCATTAATAAATCTTATCAAATCAGCAGTCTTAATATTTGATTTAGAACCAATATTTATATGGAATCTAACATACTTGCGTCCAGCACCTTTTTTGGATTTGATCTCCGGCAAATCGTGTGATGCTACATTTATATCAACTGCATTTCGATAATATTCCAAATATGTGTTGAACTCTACCGAAACAAATCTCTTTAGAATTTCCATCTTATCGAGATGAGCCAATTTTTGACTTATAAACGGCATGTATGGTTCTATTTGTGAAGCATCCACTTCAATATTTTCGACTTTATCGATCATATTAAATAAACGTTTTTCGCAAATATCTTTGCCAGATGGAACGAGTTTCTTTACAAATTTCTTTCCAATAAGTTTTTCAAGTTCTTTGATGCGTCTTCCATCACGGCTATGAGAAATGATAATTGAAACGCCTTCTTTGCCTGCACGGCCAGTTCGTCCAGAACGATGTATATATAATTCCGGATCATCTGGAAGATTATAATTAAGTACGTGAGTCAAGTCACTAACGTCGATACCACGAGCAGCAACATCAGTAGCAACAAGCAATTGCAACTGTTTGTTTCTGAATCTCGACATTACTGTATCTCTTTGAGCTTGCGACAAATCACCATGCAAAGCATCTGCATTATATCCATCTTCGATCAATTTTGCTGCAACATCCTTTGTTTCCTCGCGTGTACGGCAAAATACGATACCATATATATCAGGATTAATATCAGCCAATCTTTTCAATGCTATATATCTATCTGATGCTTTTACCATATAGTAATGGTGAAGTACGTTTTCAGCTCCTGAATTTTTCTTACCGGATGAAATCTCGATAGGATCGCTCATATAATTTTCAGAAATTTGCTTTACACCTTCCGGCATAGTTGCAGAAAATAGCAAAGTCTGCTTGTCATCAGGTGTATTTTCTAAAATGGCATCCAAATCTTCGCGGAATCCCATATTGAGCATTTCATCTGCTTCGTCTAAGACCACCCATTGAATACTCTTAACGTTTAGAGCTTTGCGCTTAATCAAGTCTAATGTTCTGCCTGGAGTACCCACAATAATATGAGTCTGTGATTTTAAAAGTCTAATTTGAGTATCAATACTGGCGCCACCATATACGGATACAACTTTCAAACCATCGATATATTTGCTGTAGCTCACCAAATCATTTGATATTTGCAAGCACAATTCACGTGTCGGGCAAAGTATCATTGCTTGAATATTCTTAGAATTTAAGTTGATTTGTTGAAGTATTGGTAGTCCAAATCCGGCTGTTTTGCCTGTTCCTGTTTGAGCTAATCCAATAAGATCTCTGCTGGAGCTAATGATTGCAGGGATAGTTAATTCTTGAATTGGGGTAGGGCTAACAAAACCCAACTCCCCTATTGCCTTTAGTATATCTTTACTAAGGCTGAGGTCGATAAATGTTTTCATAAAGTCCATTCACTCCGGTCCCGAAAACTCATTTTAGTTTTCCCGGATATTATATTATATATATAAAGTGCGAAAGGACTAAATTAGACAGCAAACAGCCAAGAATAACTCGAAATGAATCCCTTAACACTTTTCAAAATCGAATAACTACAAATTTACGAATTTTTAATTAAATATCCTAAGAATAAATGATTTATATTTAAGTTATTTTTTTTAAATGTAATACCTACAATATTCAACATATTTTTTTCGTTTAAACTAAATAATGAACTACAAAAAATATTTTCGGTGTTAGATGTCAAAATTAATTTTAAAAATTATTGGACTATCAACTTTTTATCTTTTAATTTCATGTTCACATTCTGTTGATAATCCCGAAAAATTACAAACAGTTTGTTTTGAAAAGGATGTATTACCAATATTTCAAACAAATTGTGCGCTCTCTGGCTGTCATGCATCTTCTTCAGCCGAAGAAGATATAGTGCTTGATTCATATCAAAACATCATCAAGCATGTCAAACCCAACTCTGCTAAGGATAGCCCTGTCTATCAAGCAATTACTGATTCTTGGGGCGAAATTATGCCTCCCAATGGACCCCTTAGCAAAGAAAACAGAACTGCTATTTTTCTCTGGATTGAGCAGGGTGCTCAAAATAATAATTGTAAATAATAGGATTTGTTATGTCTAAATTGCTTTTTTTGTGCTTTATCGCATTTTCTTCTTTGTTTATAGCTTCTTGTTATAACGATAATGAAGAAACTCTTTATCCGGAGTTTAATAATGATTGCGATACTACTAATGTTACTTACTCTTTGACCATTAGCAAGACAATTAATGATTATTGCAAGACTTGTCATGGTGCTAATTACCAAACTGATGGCGGAGGACTGAGATTGGATAATTATTCCAGCCTTAAGCAAAATATCAATGATGTTTTAGATGCCATTAACCATAGAGGTCAGGTCTCTAAAATGCCCAAAAATTCTTCTAAACTCAATGATTGCAAACTAAAGCAGTTTGATATCTGGGTCAATAATGGTATGCCTAATAATTAGAGGTTGTTATGAAATTCTTTTATATTTTAATATTGATTTTTTCACCTTACGTTCTATTTAGTCAGGAAGATCTTCTCGATTTTATTGATACTTTAAATTCACCTCAAACTGATTATACTTATGCTACTTTTAAATCAACTAGAATTATTAGTTCTCATTCTATTGAAACTATGAAAGAAGGTCAATTAGAATTTCGTGTTTCTCATCGTTTTGGTAGACTAAATTCCGGAGTTGATAATTTTTGGGGTTTAGATCAATCTACTACTTGCCTTTCACTTGAATATGGACTGACCGATGATATTGAAATTGGACTGAGCAGAACTCCTAACGAAAAAACTATAAATGGATTTACTAAACTCAAAATCTTATCTCAAAAATCCGGTGCTTCGAGCTTCCCTATCTCAATTGGGTATATGGGCTCAATCGGAGTGAATTCCTCTAAATGGAACTATCCTGATAGAACTGATTATTTTTCTTCTAGATTACACTTTGTGAATCAATTATTATTTGCAAAAAAATTCAATGAAGATCTATCGATTCAACTAAGCCCTACTCACGTGCACTACAATTTGGTCAAAACAGCTCTCGATGACAACAACGTGTTTGCATGCGGTTTTGGTGCTCGTTATAAATTAAATTCGAGAGTTTCATTTAATATTGAATACTTTTATGTGATACGTCCCGATTGGAATATTAAAGATAATTACAAAAATCCATTATCTATCGGATTTGATATCGAGACCGGTGGCCATGTGTTCCAACTCATGCTTTCCAATTCACAAGGTATGATCGAAAAGCATTATATTACTGACAATACTGATTCTTGGAGCGATGGTGGTATTCATTTTGGCTTCAATATTTCCAGAGTTTTTACATTATATTAAGGTGCTATGATGAAAGTTCTATTTTATTTTTTAATGCTATTTGGCATTAGTGCAAATCTATTATCCGCTGAAAGATATATTAGCAAGAATGGACATATTTGGTTCTATTCAAAAACTCCTCTCGAAGTAATCGAAGCTCACAACAATCAGGTTGCTTCTGTTATCGATCCTGCAAAAAATGCCATTGCTTTCAATGTTATTATTAAATCTTTTAAATTTGAAAGAGCTTTGATGGAAGAGCATTTCAATGAAAATTATATGGAATCCGAAAAATTTCCGAAATCGACTTTTTCAGGACAATTTGTTGGATTCGATCCTGCTAATTTCAAAAAAAATGGTCAATATAATGTTACAATCGAAGGCAATTTGACAATACACGGAGTAACAAAAAAAATCAAACAAAGTGGCACAATTGAAGTAAAAGGCAATCAAATTATTGCAAAATCAAAATTTAATATTAAACCTGAAGACTATGGTATTGCTATCCCAGCATTAGTAAGAGATAAAATAGCAGCAAACATGCAAGTAAATGTTGATATTACATATACTCTTTCAAATTAGGTGCAATAATGGCTAAAAAAAGAACAAAAATTATTATTTTCGTGGTTTTGCTATTTATTCTAATTTCCGCGAGCATCGGCTTATTTATGTTTTACCAACCTGTGAAAGACTATGCTAATGCAGGTGCAGATATTAAGATGAATGTATCGAAATTAATTAGCGAATTTCAAAATAATGAAGCAGAAGCCAATAAAAAATATGTTTCTTCTAATGATGTAATTCAAGTAAATGGCATTCTAAAAGAAATAATTAATAACCCTGATGGTTCAATTAGTTTAACTCTCGTCGAAAAATCGGATGACAGCGATAAAATATCTGCGACTTTAGAAAAATCCTTCAATTCTAAAGCTAAAGAGTTGCAAATTGGAGCAAAGATTACAATAAAAGGTCAATGCACAGGCTATCAAGAACTAATTGATAAAGAAGTGATTATGATTAGAGCCGGCATAGTCGAATAATTTCTTTATTTCCTTCACTTTTTGTATCTTAGTAATAAATTAATTTTAATTTATTGGTGAGGAAATAAAATGTTTGGTCAAATTAATAAGATTAATATAAAAAAGGCAATAACAAATAATATTATTTTTGCCTTTTTTTTATTTTGTTTTTTGATGCCAATCAAGGCAAATCAAAATAATTTTTCAATTTCTCAAGAAATTTTATCATTAAAATCTCCTGATTCATTTCTTGTGAAATTCGAAACTACAAAAGGTAATTTTAAATTAAAAATTGAAAGAAAATACTCACCATTAGCTGTGGATAGATTTTATCAATTAGTAAAATCAAATTATTTTACTAATATTCCTATCTATCGCGCCGTTAAAAATTTCGTAATTCAATTTGGTACTCTCGATACTAATATTGATAATGCATGGAGTTCACATATTTTGATTGATGAGCCGGTATTAAAGAGTAATAAGGAAGGAAGCATTTCTTTTGCTAGAGCAGGCAAGAATACTCGTGGCTCTCAATTATTTATTAATTTAAAAGATAATGCACGACTTGATACTGTTTCTTATGGCGAAACTTTAGGTTTTCCGGCTTTTGGAGAAGTAGTCGAAGGATTGGATGTTGTCCATTCAATTTATACCGGATATAACGACGAACCAAGAATGAAACTTGATTCTTCCATTATCGATATTAATAAATATCTTAAAGATAATTTTCCTAATTTAGATTATATTAACAAAGCTTATTTTATTTCTGAATAATTGGTGCAAATATGGATAAAATATTTCAATTCGAAAACTTCGCAAAACTGGAAACAGACGAAAGAAAAAAGCTGATTCCTGCAAAAATGATACTAGACAAGCTTGATATTAAGCTTAATGATAGAATTTTAGATTTTGGTGCCGGAATAGGTTATTTTTCCATTCCTGCTTTAGATTATATAGGTACAGAAGGAAAAATAATAGCCCTAGATATTTCATCCAATATGCTTGACGAACTGAAATCAAGACTAGATAACAATTTCGATAAAATTGAATTTATTATTTCTGATGGATCTAAAATTGAAATTGGAGATAGCAAAATTGATAAAATATTAATTGCGTTTGTCTATCACGAGATCGATAACAGAGTAGGTTTGATTAATGAATTTAAGAGAATATTAAATTCCGATGGCGAAGTATTTCTCTTAGATTGGCATTTGGTAGAATCACCTTTTGGACCACCTTTAGATCATCGTATTGATAATAAAATTGTAATTCAAGATTTTACAAATCAAGGATTTGAGCTTGTAAACAGTGAATTAATAAATGATTTTCAATACTTTTTGAAATTTAAAATAAAATAAACAAAATACCCTCGCAATTTGCGAGGGTGATTTTTAAAATATTATCTCTCCACTATCACCGGCACACAATCATTAATGCCATTGTGTTTGACTATTATGAAATATACTCCACTGGGCGCTTGCGAGCAGTTCCATTCTATTTCTGCCTGCGCATGCCCCCATTTTATTACTCTCAGAT
>CAZBNQ010000132.1:0-7686 GCA_964493035.1 uncultured Hyphomicrobiales bacterium
AATATGAACTTGTTTAATCCCTTTGTAAAATACAAAATTCTTATCTTTTGCGATTTCATTTGTTATAATTTTAAAAGAATTGATGTCTGCATCACATTCAGTCATCCCAACTTCAAACCAGTTGCCTGCAGGTGAGTAATAAATATTCCCAAAAATATTTATAAAGTATGAGTCGGACTTGTTTTTGTCAATAGGTTTTCCTGGCATGCAGGATGTCAGTAGCAAGCTTAAGAATAGAAAGTAAATACTTTTCATAAGATTAAGATTAAAAAGTTCTAAAAATATATTATAAGCATAATGTTTAAATACGTTTAATATAATTTAAATAAAAATACTTTAAAAAAATACAATTATTAAACATATAAGAAAAAGAAAGCAAACCTGCATCTCGAACAATCTCAATTTAATAGGATTAGACCACAGAACGAAGTACAGAAAGAAGGGTATCAATATTTATATCTTTTAGAGATTTAAACTTAATACAATATGAGCTTACTTTCGCTTTCCCAATTTTGTCTGAGCATAATTTAGTTAAGAGTGCCTTGTCTTCAATTCCCATAATGTAAAGAGAGATACCGGTAGAATTGGCACTAATTCCAATTTTATAAAACTCTTTGGATTTGCCATCAGCATGTTTAATGATTGATATTCCATAACCAATATTTGGATTGGATACAATTTTGCCTTCATCATTTTTTCCGTCGAGAAACCATAATTTAGCATTAGGTATTAAATCTAGAAATAGGCGGTGAAGTTCGAACATATCAACGCGTTTCTTCTCATCGAGAGAATTTAAATAGTCATTTATTTGAGTTTGAATATCCATAATTTATCAAGATTATATAAATGAATAATAAAAAAGTAAAAGCAAAGCTTTTAATAATGTTAATCCTTCAATTTAATAATATTTTTATTGCTAAAACATCGTTTTTTTTTAATTGTGTATCAATGTAAAATTTTTGTAAGCTTTTTAGATTTATCTAATCCGGAATTGTGTTTTCAATAATCTGATTGATAATTAATAGTATGTATTAAATCATCTGAGTAATCTTTTTTTCCATATTTTCTTAGCTAATATCTTTAAATCAACGTAATTATCATTGATTAGAGATTCTTTTTTTTTCTTTGACCAGCCCTGTACTTGTTTTTCACGGTAGAATGCGTGATCAATTCTATCGTATTCTTCGTAATACACGAGCTCAACGGGAAGATGTTTTTTGGTGTAATTCGCTCCTTCACCGTTCTTTTCTTGGCTGCATCATTCAAAGCCTTGCTGTTGGGCTATAAGCCCCAAATATTTTGTTTATCCGAAGTTGCCTCTCCAATTTTTAGGCATCCTTCGTGTGTTTTGTCGTTAATACGAAACACATAGATAAGTTTTAATTTAAGCGATGATGTAAATTTCATAATAAATATATAATTAAAAAGAAATTACGTTTTTAATAGTTTTGTTTGAATTTCAGAAATCAAATTATCCATTTGGTTGAAAGCAAAGCATTTTTTCCCAACATCTTTAAGGGAAGCCCCAAAATGAAACAAATGCTTATTATCTAAAATCAAAAATCTATCATGACTTCCATTGTTTTCGATAAGTTCAATAGTTGGGTACTGTTTGTTGTGTTTATTAACATCATTTTTAGTAGTATCATTAACTCGTGTCACAACAGTGCACTGCACTCCTATATTCCTTTTGGTAAGCATAAGAAGTGTATTTTCATCAATATAATTATCAATAAGAATAATAGAAAATTTTGCTTGTTTAATTATATTAATTACAAACACATACGCATCAAAAAGCTGTCCTTCAAAAAAAATTCCATGTTTGGGAATCAAGTTCTTATTTAATTCCTCGAAAATTTGCTCAATCTTTTTATCAGTACTGAGCTGTTTAAGTTCGATTCCTTCAATGCGTTGTAGCAATCCATGTAATTGAACTAGGGATTTTCTCATAACAATAAAAGCTTTCATAATTTGAATACTAACATTTACAGCAATTTCTGTGTGCAATACAGCAGAAAGCATAGCAATACCTTGTTCGGTAAAAACATTTGGCAAGTAGCGTCTTCCACCACGCACATTATTTGAGGTGCCAGATTGGAACCTCAAATCTTGCCATTCTTGTTCAGTTAGTTCAAACATAAATTCTAATGGGAATCGACTGGCGTTACGTTTCACTGCTCTATTGATAAATTTTGTTTCAGTATTATACAACTCTGCCAAGTCGCTATCAAGCATAACTTGAACGCCACGGACTAAATGTATTTTTTGTTCAATACTATTTTTTTTAAATATGTAGGATTTCATTTATTTACGTACTCTCATAAATGATAATCAAATTTACAAATATTTCTTATACTAACAAAATATTTGCTCTTGCTTATGATTCTTTCTGATTTTTGCAAATCAATTCGATATGAAATTTATTAAGTGGTTGTATTAATATCTGCTTTGCTTCTAATAAATAAAAATGCTCCCCAAATCAGATTTGAGGAGCATTAAATTTATTGTCGGATTTATATCCGCTTTATAAATTATTTTAATTTTGGAAGGTCGCGGAGAATTTCACCAATTTTTGGAGCTGAAATTTCTGCTAATTCATAATTAACGCGTGTGTTTGGATGTTTGATGTTGATGAAACGAGCCAAGTTGATTGGAGTTCCAATAACAACTGAATCACAAGCAACGTTGTTGATAGTTGTTTCGAGATCTTTCATTTGTTGATCGCCATAACCCATAGCTGGCAATAAGATACCGATTTCTGGGTAGATTTCGAATGTTTCAGCAATTTTGCCAATTGTGAAAGGACGTGGATCGATAAAGTCTGAAGCGCCATAACGACGTGCAGCAACCATACCAGCACCGTGATCCATTTCGCCGTGTGTAAGTGTTGGACCATCTTCGATAACCAATACTTTTTTGCCTTTGATCAATTCTGGTTTGTCTACTACGATTGAAGAAGCTGCTAATACAACTTGAGCTTTGTTGTTGTAGCTACGAACGTTTTCTAATACTTCTTCGATATCTTCTGGGTAAGCTGAGTCGATCTTATTAACAACAACAACGTCAGCCATGCGGAGGTTAACTTCGCCAGGATAGTAGCTGATTTCGTGGCCTGGGCGCAATGGATCTACAACTACGATTTGAAGATCTGATTTGTAGAATGGCATATCATTATTGCCACCGTCCCAAACAATTACGTCAGCTTCTTTTTCAGCTTCGCGAAGAATTGCTTCGTAATCAACGCCAGCGTAGATTACTGAACCCATTTCGATGTGTGGTTCGTATTCTTCCATTTCTTCGATTGTACATTTGTGCTTTGTCAAGTCTTCGATTGAAGCAAAGCGTTGTACTTTTTGTGCTTCGAGATCGCCATAAGGCATTGGGTGACGAACTGAAACAACTTTTTTGCCCATTGCTAATAATTGGCGAACAACTTCGCGAGTTGTTTGGCTCTTACCGCAACCTGTACGTACTGCGCAGATTGAGATAACTGGTTTTGTTGATTCGATCATAGTTGGTGTTGAGCCCATCATTGAGAATTTTGCTCCAGCAGCCATTACTCTTGAACCAATGTGCATTACTGTGTCATATGGAAGATCGCTATATGAAAGAACACATTCGTCAACTTGGTGTTCAGCAATCAATTTTTCTAATTCTGATTCATCATGGATTGGGATACCAGCTGGGTATAATTTGCCAGCCAATGAAGCTGGGTATTTACGTCCGTCGATATCTGGAATTTGAGCTGCTGTGAAAGCAACTATTTCATACATATCGTTGTCACGATATACTGTGTTGAAATTATGGAAGTCGCGTCCTGCTGCGCCAACGATAATTACTTTTACTTTTTTCATTATTTTACCTTTTATTAGATAAGTTAATTAAAATTTTAAATCTATTATATTTAATCAATTTAATGATTTTAAGATTTCAATGATTTTGAAAAAAAAATCAAGAGTAAGTAGCACTTACTCTTGATTCAAAATCTATTATAAATCTTCAGCCAAAACTTTAGTTAATTTTTCGACTGCCCAATCAATTTCTTCTTTTGTGATTACAAGTGGTGGAGCAATGCGGATGATTACTTCATGAGTATCTTTGCAAAGCATACCTTCATGCATAAGTTTTTCGCAATATGGGCGAGCTTTTCTATCGAGTACTAAACCGATCCACAAGCCACGGCCGCGAACTAATTTAATTTTTGGATTGCCAATTGCATTTAATCTTTCTACGAAGTATTCGCCCATTTCGAATGAACGCTCTACTAATTTTTCTTCTTCGATTACTTCTAAAGCGCGAACAGCTACAGCAGCAGCAAGAGGATTGCCACCAAATGTTGAGCCGTGCTCGCCTGGCTTGATTGTAAGCATTACTTCTTTATCAGCCAAAACACCGGATACTGGATAGAAACCACCAGAAAGAGCTTTGCCAACGATTACTAAGTCAGGGCGTACTTCTTCGTAGTAGTGAGCAAATAATTTGCCTGCTCTGCCCAAACCTGCTTGAATTTCGTCGCAGATAAAGAGTATGTTGTTTGCTTTGCAAATTTCTGCAATACCTTTAAGATACCCAGCTGGAGGCACAACCACGCCGCCTTCGCCTTGGATTGGCTCTACAAGAATTGCTGCAGTGTTTTTTGTGATTTTTGATTTTAAATCTTCCAAGTCGCCATATTTGTGCATTGGGAATGCTTCTTTGCAATATGGACCAAATCCTTTGAAAGAATCCGGATCGTCTGAGAAACCTACGATAGTAGTAGTTCTGCCATGGAAGTTGCCATCAGCTACGATGATTTCTGCTGTGTCTTCGGCTAAACCTTTAACGTCATATGCCCAACGGCGAGCTAATTTGATAGCAGTTTCGACTGCTTCTGCACCTGAGTTCATAGGCAAAAACATTTCGTAGCCTGTCATTTCGTGCATCTTCTTATAGAGTAAAGGCAATTTGTCGTTACGGAATGCACGGCTTGTAAGAGTTACTTTATCTACTTGAGCTAAGAAAGCTTCTTTGATTTTCGGATGGCAATGCCCTTGATTTACTGCAGAATAAGCAGCAAGGCAATCTAAATATTTTTTACCTTCTACGTCAACTACCCAGCAGCCTTTTGCATCGGCAACAACTACATCTAAAGGATGATAATTGTGTGCACCATACTCGTTTTCAAGAGCGATAAATTCTTGAGTATTCATTTAACACCTTATAATGATAAAATTTATAAATATTTGTATAAAAGTAAAGTCAGATTAAGTGAAGATGCAGACTCAAATTGGAGCGTCGGTCTGATAATGCTTGAAACGGACGATTTTGCCGGCTCTTGACGATGGCACTGCAAATGGTCTCCGAATTCCTGATTCGGATTTTGTCATTATGCCATTGTATTTTAAAGCCAAAACCATAAAATCGACCTTATTTGTTACATTATTACAAATATAAGAAAAGATTTGCGAATTATAAAATTTAATGAAAATTTTGTTTGACTATTGGCTTATTTGTTTGTTTTTATGAACTTATGAAATAGTAAAGGATTGATTCTCATCTGAAATTCAATCCTTTGCAAACTAATTATTTATTCGGCTTCTATGATTGTATTGCTGCTAAGGCAATCGCTTCGTTTTTGGTTATGTTGATCGGAATTGATACTATAAATGTGGTGCCTTTGCCTACCACACTTCTTACGTCAATTTTGCCTCTATGCGTATCTACACATTTTTTTACTATCGATAGGCCTAGACCATAGCCTGCAATCGATCCAACATTGGAAGCTCTGAAAAATGATTGGAATAATAGGTTTAGCTCTTCTTCAGGTATTCCTATTCCTCTATCCTTTACTATTAATTCTGCAGAAACATTGTTGCAATTTACAATGAAATCGACTACCGACCCATTTGGCGAATACTTGATCGCATTAGAAAGCAAGTTGTTGAGTACCAAACCTAGAAGATTCTCATCCACATGTGCTTCTTCGTTGTTACCATTGAATTGTATGTTGATTTTATGAGTACCATTTTGGCTGAATTCAAGGTTTTTAGCGATTGAGAAGCAAAATCCTTGCAAGTCCATTGGCTCGGGATTGAATTGGAATTTGCCCGAATCGATACGACCTATAATCAAAACGTTTTCCATCAATTGGGTCATTTTTAGGATTGTATCCTGAATTCTTTGGAAATGCCTAGACTTTTCGTCTGGATTCCATGAATCACCATATCGCTTCAATAAGTCTGTGGATAGCATTATTGTGGTTAGTGGAGTGCGAAACTCATGTGAAATCATAGAAATAAATTGTGTCTTCAATGAATTCAATTCTTTTTGCTTTTCGAGAGCCGATTCAATCTCAAGAGTTGCTTTTTTGCGCTCAGAAATATCTACGCCTATATATATTATCCATGATTCTTTGTCGAAATGCATTTGTTCGATTGATGTCAATAATGTAATTACTTTGCCTTCGCTTGTCAAAAATTCAATTTCTTTAGGCTCTCCATGACTGAATGCAGATGCTTCATTTATTAGTATGATTTTTTGTACTTCATTATTGAATATATTTAAAGAATTAACATTTCTATCGACAAATTCTTCTCTGGTGTATTTCATTAGTTCTAAAAATTTGCTGTTGGCATCAATAATCTTCTTGTCGTTATTTCTGATAATAAATATAGCCACAGGACTAGCATGAAAAATTTTAGCAAATCTCATTTCTGATTTGCGAAGCTCAGCTTGGGCTTTGATATATTCTGTAAGGTCTTCTGATATTCCTAATAGAAATTTTGGGTTGCCTTCGTGGTCTTCGATTAATAGCTTTTTTGTATAGAATATTTTGAGTTTATTATCTTTAGTCAAAACCATTTCTTCACTGATTTCAATCGGCTTTTTATCTTGAAGTAGTTCTAAATCTTTGCTGTGATAATGATCAGCAAAGTCTTTTATGAACAATTCAAAAACATTTTTGCCAATCAGCTCGTCGCGGTTAAATCCAGTCAGCTTTTCGCCTGCTTTGTTTATATACTTGAAAGTTAAATCTTTGACGTCTTTCACATATATCATGTTCGGAATGTTTTCAAGTATTGTGTTCATTAAGTCTAAACCATCGACAGACTTGTCGTTTGCAATCGGCTCGAAAATATGTTCGATATCATCATTGATATTAGCAAACTTCGAAGTTCCAGTGATCTTCTTAAATTCGAAATCAAGAGCCTGCAAGTCTGTGAAAATCTTAACGGATTCTTTTCTAATAGCGGCATCTTTGATCTCTCTTTGCACAGCAGGCACAAGGCGTGCAAGCATATCTATACGGAAATAGTCAACAGCTCCTGATTTCATTACAGCATGAATTTCGTTTGGATTTTCTTCAGTTCCAAATGCGAATAGAGGAATATCTAAGTTTTGCTTTTTGAGAAGTTCTAATGCTGAATAGGCATTGAAATCGGTATCCATAAATGCTACAACAATGTCATAATCATCAGATTTTAACATATTCAACATTTCTTTTGGATTTTTTGCAAAGGAATATTCAGAGATGAATTCTCCGCTATGAAGAGTGTTGATTATTGGCTCAACATATTTTTGTTCTTCAGAAATGAATAAAACTCTTAATAACGAGTTCATTACCTTCCCTAATCATGCTGTGAAAATATCTGTTTAGGATTTAAAATTACGATAATATTTTGAATTTTAAAAGAAAATTGATTTGCA
>CAZBNQ010000133.1:0-3821 GCA_964493035.1 uncultured Hyphomicrobiales bacterium
GGCTTGCCTGCACTTTATCATCATCTATCACTATATTTTCTGAGCCGATATTGTCGGGCGCATTAAATAATATTTCTTCCAATAGAGTTGTCAATATTGTATGAAGTCTGCGAGCACCAATATTAGTTACTTCATCATTTACTCTTGCTGCAATAGCAGCAATTTCTTTTATTGCAGAGTCTTCGAACAGCAGCTCTAAGTTTTCTGCACTCACAAGTGCTTGATATTGTTTGATCAATGCATTTTCGGGCACTGTCAAGATTTTCACAAAATCTTCTTCTGTCAAGCTTTTCAATTCTACTCTAATCGGGAAGCGACCTTGAAGCTCTGGCACTAAATCACTTGGTTTAGATACATGAAAAGCACCGCTGGCAATAAAAAGAATATGCTGAGTGTGGACTGCACCATAGCGTGTATTGACGGTACATCCTTCTACTATCGGGAGCAAATCTCTTTGCACACCTTCGCGAGATACTTCCGGTCCGCTACCGCCACCGCGTGAAGCAATTTTATCAATTTCATCAATAAATACAATCCCGGAATTTTCTGCTCTAAACAAAGCTTCCCTAATAACTGCATCCATATCAATCAATTTTTCAGCTTCTTCTTTGACTAATGCTTTTTTTGCATCAACAATTTTGAGCTTGCGTTTTTTGTTCTTTTTGGGCATAATCGAGCCAAAAAGGTCTTGAAGATTCATACCCATTTCGTCCATACCAACCGGACCGAGCACTTGAAGATTTGGTGCAGAATCTACAACCATATCTATTTCTATACTTCTTTCGTCGAGCAAACCTTTGCGAAGCATATTTCTAAACTTTTCGCGGGTTTGAGAATTTTCTTCAATATCATTATCTGATACAGTATCGAACGAAGGACCTTTTTTGATTGGTGGAATCAATATATCAAGAATTCTATTTTCGGCTGCAATTTCTGCCTCAGCTTGTTTAGAACTTGTCTGCTCTTCGCGAACAATCGAAACAGAGCGCTCGACCAAATCTCTTATCATTGATTCTACATCGCGCCCTACATAGCCTACTTCAGTAAACTTTGTAGCTTCGACTTTTACGAAAGGAGCCCCTGCGAGCTTTGCCAGACGGCGTGCAATTTCTGTTTTTCCGACACCAGTAGGACCAATCATTATAATATTATTAGGATTGATTTCATCTCTAATACCGCTCGATACTCTTTGGCGACGCCAACGATTTCTTAAAGCTATGGCAACTGCTTTCTTTGCAGCATCTTGCCCAATTACAAATTTATCGAGTTCGGCTACTATTTCTCTTGGTGTCAAATATTTTTCTGGCATTATTGCCGGCTCTTGTTTTTCTTCTTTAACAGTCATTTCTACTGCCTGTTCATTAATCTGCATTTCCATTCTTTCAATTTTAAAATTAATTTTATACGTTTATCACTTAGAAAAATTTCAATATACCAATAATCAATGACTTAACGATAAGATTTTTAAAAATATTCCAACACAAATTCTTTTCTACACTAGTCAATCTTTATACTAACACCTAAGTCTAATTTTAAGAATGAATAAAGTGATAAAAAGTCTTTATTAGTACTATGGTCATCTAATTCGATATTTCCAAGATAAGAGCATTATATATTCATTCTAAATTTTCGTTGATAGAAACTAAAAATCCTAGTGCAGGTCTAATTCCAAGCATAGCTTCATCAGCATTGAAGTTAATTTTCTCACCTTGATCATATAAATCTAAATCCTCAAATTCAATTACAACTCCTGCTCCCAATCGAAAATATGGGCTAAATGAATTTGGTTTTGATATGAAATAATACTTAATACCTGCCAACAAACTTACTGACCTAATACTACCCTTTAAATATTGATTTTCTTTAATATCAAATGTTGTAAAGTTCAATGCAAAGTCCCATCCCCAATTATCTGCTTTCATAAATGTAAATGAAACTCCAAAATCTAATCCAGATTCTAAATCATCACCAAGATCACTTGTTACAAATGCTTTTCCGACTTCAAAATTTAAATTTCTATCTTGTTCATCTGCATAATTTTTAGCCCAAAGTTTATACCGGTATCATATCCATCTAAGCGATCAGAACTAATTGAAGACAATCCTAATTCAAGATCAATCCTTTTTCGCTTTGTTCTGCATATACACTTTTAGGTAAAATCAAAACAAACAGTAACAGTATAATTACAATTATTTTTTTCATAAAACTACTATTTGTTATTTTATGAAGAAACTCAATTATATTATTAATCCTTAGTTACTGATATTCCGAAATTTAGCTTGACTGTAGAAACATCTGAAAAGAAATGCTTTGATCTATCGTAGCCAGCAAACTCGATATTTGGGCTATAACCTAATTCAGAAAATACAACAAAATATCTGCTTATTGGGTAGGATATTCCAATATTAGGTTTAAGCTCGATCAAGAACAAGAGGTTATTTTCTTCCTCATAATTTTGACTATTATTATTATAATCTCTTACATCCATAAATGCCAAGACACCCATAGAAAATCCAATATATGGACTGAATTCATATTTTTTTCTATTGAAGTAATACTTAAATCCCGACTTAAAACTTATCCCAATAAGCGCTCCGGTATAGTCATCATTTGCTTTTAAGCTATAATGCTCATATCCAAAGGCTAAGTTCCACTCATAATATTTACTAAATAGGTAGTCATTGCCCAATTCAATATTATAACCGGTGTTTGATTCATCTGCCAATTTACTAGTAAAAGCGCTTATGCCGCCTTTCAATGAATAGAAACTATCACTGCAAAAGGCTTTATTATTCAAACCTAATAATACAAAAGAAATTACAAATACGATTTTTTTCATTTAATCACATATTTATTAAATTTACAAGTAATGTCAATTCTTTACATAAAAAAATCAATCCATATATTACAATTAAATGATAGTATTTATTATAAAAAGCATCTTAGTTTTTTTTTAATAAATTGAAACAAAGAACTATCTCAATTGTATTGTAATGAGCCATAATTTTATTATATCTTATTACTTCTTTTCTTAATTAAGATTTTTGAAACATATTTTTTTGCAAGAATTGCAACAATAATTAACAAAATAATAAAAGGCCAAGAATTGACAATAGAGAGCACAAACCATAGCAAATTATTCCAACCACCTTTTAATGAATCTAATATCCTGGCAAAGAAGCCAATTTCGGTACGGCTTTGTTCGTAAAATTGTACAGTCAAAGTAGAATATGCTATATCTTTTTGCAAATGTAGCAATCTTCCTTCAATTAACTCAATATCATTTCTAATATCGGAAAGAGCATTTTGAATTTCAATTATATCTCCAATGCTTTTTGTTTGTTTTAGTAGTTCTAAATATTTTATTTCCAACTCTTTTTTGTTATTCAATCTTGTATCAATATCGAAATATTCATCAGTTACATCGCTTACTTGTATATTTTTGGAATCGATTCGCTTAGCTTGAACAGAAACTTGCTCAAGATAAGAATCAAATTTTTCTGCAGGTATTCTTAATACTAATTTGTTTACCTTTCTATTAAAATTATCCAAAAAGATCTCATCTTGTTGGATATAACCTTTCATTTCTTGAATCAATTTAACTATTTGAGTTTTAGTTTCATCTTGCTGGTTTGTTTCAAAACTAATTTCACCGGTTTTTACAAGTTTTCTTTCCTTGAAAGCATTACTTAAATCTTTCTTTGTGATTCCTGGTGATATATCCTTAAAAGATAAAACTTCATTATTTTTTTCAACTGATGAATTATCATTTGCTGTTATCTTTTCATTTGCTTTATCACAAGAGGCTAATAGAAAAGAAA
>CAZBNQ010000133.1:3831-7612 GCA_964493035.1 uncultured Hyphomicrobiales bacterium
TCAAAAGGGCAACAATAATAAGTGATTGTTTCATAATTTATCCATTTTAATTATTTTAAGAAAATAACACATTAAGTTAAGGATTTAAAAATAATATAACAAGCATTATTTTGCAATTGAATGATTTAACTGTCATATTACTTTTAAATTCTTAATTTTCTAATTAAATAAAAGAACAATAATTTATCATATAATCATATATGTTTTCAATTATTTAATAAATTTTTCGTAATTTTGTGTTTTTGGTTCTTTCATCAATGGAGAAAAGAAATGGCAGAAAAGAAAGATTATTTAAATTCTGACAATGTTGTTGAGCATATCGACATAAAAAAATATAACGTAGTTGGCATGGTAGACGATATGGGCAAGATGGCATTCCAGGCTCGTAATCTCAGCCGCGCAGCAAAAATCTACGACATGATGCTTGCAGATAAAGAATGTGCAGTATATTTGACATTAGCAGGCTCTTTAATTAGTGCCGGACTTAAGCAAATCGTTATCGATATGGTTCGCAACAATATGTGTGATGCAATCATTTCAACTGGTGCTAATATTATCGATCAAGACTTCCTCGAAGCTTTAGGCTTCTATCACTATCAAGGTACTCAATTTGTTGATGACAACGTATTGAGAGATTTAATGATCGATAGAATTTATGATACATACATTGATGAAGAAGACCTTAGAGTATGCGACATGACTGTTGCTGAAATTGCTAATTCAGTCGAACCTCGTCCATATAGCTCACGCGAGTTTATCGAAATTATGGGCAAATGGCTTGTAGACAACAACAAAGGCGAAAATTCTATCATCAGAGCTTGCTACGAAGCCGGTGTTCCAATTTTCTGTCCTGCTTTTTCTGACTGCTCTGCTGGTTTTGGTTTGGTTCACCATCAATACCACCGCAAAGGTCAAGAAGTTGTTTCAATCGACTCAGCTAAAGACTTTTTAGAATTGACAGAAACTAAAATCGAAGCTGGCCAAACTGGTATTTTCATGCTTGGTGGCGGTGTTCCTAAAAACTTTACTCAAGATGTGGTTGTTGCTGCTGAAGTTCTTGGTGTGGAAGCTGATATGCATAAATATGCTATTCAAATCACTGTAGCTGACGAACGCGATGGCGCTCTTTCCGGCTCTACACTTAAAGAAGCTAGCTCTTGGGGCAAGGTTGAAACTACTTACGAACAAATGGTTTATGGCGAAGCTACTATTATCTGGCCTCTCATAGCTGGTTATGGCTATCACAAAGGCAATTGGAAGGGCCGCCCTAACCGTCGTTTCAATGATTTATTAAATAAATAATTTATTGATATGTAATTTTTTCAGAAAACTCGTAATTTCGCTAATGAAATTGCGAGTTTTTCGTTTTAATGTAAAATTTATTTTGTTTTGGTTGTAATGAAAAAGTTTCTTTTAGTTTTAATTGCATTGTTTTGCGCTTATTCAGCAAAATCGCAAATCTATATCGATACTGTTTTGTCTTTAAAACCCGGCACTGTTCAAAATGCAGGACAAGATTTCGAATCTTTTCCTATGAATATTTTCGGACCTCCCTCTGCTTTAGCCAAATATACTGTTCCTGCTTCCGATCCTAAGGATATATGCTCCATTGGCATGGATGGCGAAATTATAGTTGCTAATAAATCTCATTTTATTATTGATGGTCCCGGTCCGGACTTTACTATTTTCGAAAATGCATTTATGCGTCTTGCAGATAGTATGATTTTTGCAGAGCCGGGAATAGTTTCTGTCAGCGAAAATGGAATCGATTTTATCGAATTTCCTTATGATACAATTAGTCTCGATGGGTGTGCCGGTGTGGGTCCGACTAATGGCGATAAAGATCCATTTAATCCCATCGAAAGCGGAGGCAATAGCTTCGACCTTGCAAGCATTGGACTAACCAAAGCTAAATATATAAAAATTAAAGATATTACAAGAGTTGTAACCTACGATACTCAACATAAATATTATAGCCCATTATTTATCGTTAGTGGATTTGATCTTGATGCTGTAGCGATTATTAATTCATCAAAAATCAATTCAGTCTCTGATAATTCTAATATAAAATATATTGATGCAGACAATTATTTTAAACTTATTACCGAATCGCCAGTAGATTCTTACGAAATATTCAATATTAATTCAGACAAAATACAAAATGTAAACAACGAATTTGTCTTTATCAATAAAAACCAATTCTCACAAGGTCTATATTTTCTCAAAGTAAATATTTCAGGACAAATCTTTACTTATAAGTTTTTAGTATTAAGGTAAAATGCAAATATTTAATAAATTTAAATCATTAGGCACAGATTATTGGGGTCTCAATCTAATCCAAATGATTGAGAGATTTGCATATTGGAATGCAATTTTGCAACTTCCAATCTATATCGCCCAAAAGGATATTCCCGGTGGACTTCATTGGGAGCATACAATCAAAGGTATGATTTACTTTTGGTGGGCGTTAGTCCAAAATCTTACACCAGTTTTTATCGGTGGCTTTGCCGATAAAGCCGGCAGAAAGAATATGATCATATTTTCCTCAATAATATCTATTGTCGGTTATGCTTTGATTGCCACTCAAAGAGAAGTTTGGTCATTTATGCTCGCAGCTATTATACTTGGAATAGGATTGGGATCTTTCAAGCCTGCACTCCAAGGCGAAATTGCAGTCAAACTAAATGATAACAATTCAACATTAGGCTGGGCTGTTTATGTTATGTTGGTCAATTTGGCAGTCTTTTTTGTTCCGCCATTTTCTATATTCATCAAGCAAATTTCATGGCAAGCACTATTTCTTTCCAGTTCTGCATTTTTCGTACTAATTATTATTCTATCTCTATTCATTGACAAACAAAATATAAAAGCAACGCATAATCAAAAAGCAACCGATGTATTAAAATCCACTTTCAAATTAATGAAAAATCCCAAGGTTGGAGGCTTCACATTGATAGTATCTGGATTTACAATGATATATATGCAATTTTACGAAACTTTGCCCAACTTTATATTCGATTGGATAGATACATCAAAAGTGGCAGCAGCACTAAATCTTCCTGATTTTATGCTTTCGATGACTCCCTATGGAAAAACAATTTCTTTCGAATGGCTATATATTCTAAACTCTGCAGTTATAATATTATTTGTTGTCCCTTTTTCTTATATTTTAACAAAGAATAATATTCTAAAAGCAATCAAACTTGGAATACTATTATCTGCGATTGGATTATATATAAGTGGCTCTGATAGATCAGGTTATTCCTTATTATTAGGTTTTATAATCTATTCTTTCGGCGAAGTAATTACTAATCCAAGACTCACTGAATATATAAGCTCAATAGCACCTGATATGAACAAATCTCAATATCTCGGGCTTCTTAATCTTTCCTGGGCAATTGGATTGGGTGGCGGCGGACTTCTTGGAGGCTGGATTTATAAGCATTATGGAGAAAAATCTTTTTTTGCGGCTAAATATCTAAACGAAAATTTTGGATTAAATATTGAAAACAATTCAAAAGCATTTGAAATATTTCAAACTAAAATGAATTTAGATTACTCTGCAGCTACAGATTACTTATTCAAATTATATAACCCACAATACCTTTGGTTGCCGTTTGTTTTGATAGGATTATTATCTATATTACTATTGTGGTTATTTTTTAGAAAAAGATAAAATTTTATTTGCACAGAATATAAAATCTCCTTAAATTTGTATTCTAAAGTAAGCCACTTTAGCTCAGCTGGTAGAGCAGCTGATTTGTAATCAGCAGGTCGGGGG
>CAZBNQ010000134.1:0-7575 GCA_964493035.1 uncultured Hyphomicrobiales bacterium
GAATATCATTAAGATTTGATCCTTTTTTAATTGCAGAATAAATCAATTCGAGCAATTTTATAGGATTATCTCTTTTCTTTTTATCAATTTCTTGCAATTTTTTTATATTAGCAGATATAATGTCGACTTTATATACTAATCCATCAACAATATCCATAATTTCATTAGTTGCCAATTCAGTTGCTTCAGTCACTTTGCTTAGTTGTTTCGAAGCATTAGGCATTTTTTTCAAATTCTCTTGAATCGAGTGATTAATATCATCGAGAAGAGGTTGAATTTCGCTGACGAATATAAAAATTTCTTCGAGAAAAGGAATAACTCTTTGCCCAAGAACAAACAAAGCCCTCAATTCATCAGCTTTTTGAAGGAGCATTTTAACATCTTTATTAATCATCATAGCCTCCTTATTAAGCTCCCTGCACTGCTTTAAGCACTGCATCCAATTTTTCTTTGAGCACTTGAGGAGTGAATGGTTTTACAACGTAGTTATTGACTTTTGCTTTAAGGGCTTCAATAATATCTTGTTTCAAACCGCGAGTAGTAACCATCAAGATTGGTAAATGCTGAAGCTGTGCGTCACTTCTAATGGCTTTTGTAAGTTCTAAGCCGCTCATATTGGGCATATTCCAGTCTGTAATTACAAAATCTACTTTTTCGGATTTTAATTTTTCCAAAGCTTCATTTCCATCACCTGCTTCGACGACATCGTTATAGCCGAATGTTTTTAAAGCATTGATTACAATTCTCCTCATTGTCGGTGAATCGTCAACAACTAAAAAAATCATTGTAATTTCCTTATATAAGTATTAAAATTATTCATCTCCAATATATTTTGCAACTTCATATTGTATCCTTTTTGTATTAAAAGGTTTTATCAAATATGAATTAGCTCCTGCATCCATACCTTCTTTAATATCTTCATCTTTAGACAAAGAAGAAAGAATAATAATTGGCAATTCCTTATATTCTTGGTCTTGCCTAATGGTTCTTATCAATCTTAATCCGTCTATATTAGGCATATTAAGATCTGTGATAAGCAAATCAATTTTTTCTTTAGGAAGTCTTTCCATAGCTTCCATACCATCTTGAGTAGCAATAACTCTATATCCTTTGATTTTTAGAGCCAAAGTAATAAATTTTCTTACTGATGCTGAATCTTCAGCTACTAATATTGTTTTAGCCATAATAAACTCATTTCTTTATTATTCTTTCTGATATGCCATTGCCTTCGGAAGATGCACTAATTTAAATGCCTTCGAAATTCCATGCAATGACTCAGAATATCCGATAAATAAGTATCCACCTTTATTTAATGAATTATAAAGGTATGATACCACTTGCTGTTTGGATGGTATATCAAAATAAATCAATACATTACAACAGAAAATCACATCGCAACTAGTTACTGTCCGCATTTGTGCAGGATCATATAAATTGATATTCATAAACTTTACTAATTGCTTGACTTCATCGCTTACAACATAGGTATTGCCTTGCTGCTTAAAATATTTCTTCAAAATATGTGGAGGTACATTTCTTATTGCATATTCTTTGAATATGCCTTTCCTAGCTTGTTCGATCACAGCATTGTTAATATCTGTTGCTAATATTTGAAATTGTACTTTTGGATATAATGGTTTTAGTTTTTCTAGTATTATAATAGCCAAAGTATATGCTTCTTCGCCGGTAGATGAAGCCGCACTCCATACTCTAAATACTGGATTGAATAAATTTGTTCGTGTTGATAATATTTCGGGTACTATAATAGTTTCAAAGGCTTCAAATTGCTGCGGTGCTCGGAAAAAATACGTTTCATTGATTGTAATCACTTCAAATAAATCATTCAATTCTGTACGTCCGGCTGGTGCTTTCAAAAATTGCACATATTCTTCGAATGTTTGCATTCTATTTGCAGTTATTCGTTTTGCTATTCTTCCCTCCAGCAAATATTTTTTGCTGTCAGTATAATAGATGCCACACTGATTATATATGAATGATCTTAGATCGTTAAATGTATTATCGCTCATTTCCATTTTATTTACCGTCAAAAATGGTGTTTGCCCACCTGTTGTTGATGGCTTTGGTTTCGACAAACCGAATTTGAATAATTGTGAAGCCATATATTTTTCTCATTTTATCCAATTACTTTATTACCCAAAGCATTTGTTTTATCGGCTGATTTATAATTTAACTTTACAGCCACAATATTTTATTTTCGTTTACCAAAATATTGATAACGTTTTTAAAAAATCTTTATTTACAATTCTATTCCGTTTTCTTTCAAATATTCTATTACTGCTGTAGAATTTCCAAAATGCTTTTCATTTATTTGCATTCTTATAGATTCTTCCACCATTTCTCTATCCAATGCCAATAATAAATCCAAAATCGGACTCAAATCTAATAATGATTTTTCAAGTATATATCTTGTCAAATAATATATAATTGATTTTTGATTTTCTCGTAATGAATCTGACCATACATTTGTTAGTTGACTCAAAAAGTCAATATCACAATTTATTGGGCTCAAATCTGAACTAAAAGTACAATATTTATTGAAAAATTTCTCAATAAAATTGCTATCGCAATAATTTAATATATTAAACAATATATATTCTTGTGTTTCCGGATTATTGCTCATAACTTCAAAACACAAAGCATCTATATCTTCTGTAAAATATTTATTTCCTAAAGAAACCAAACCCGCAGCTCTTATCTCCAGATCATCATCTTTCATAGCTTTATAAGACAATTTTCTATACTTGGCAGGGAAATCAAATTCCACGCCAATTCTTTGATAAATTGCCATTATTGCCTTTAATATAACAAGCTGTACTTCCAAATTTGCTGTTTCGAGCTCTTTGAAGAGCAAGTCCGCAACTTCCTCGTCGTCGCAACTTATTGCTAGCGAATCTATTATTGTAGTTTTGAAAAACAAATCTTTTTCATATTTTAGTCGTTCTACTAAAATAATTTGAGCTTCCTTTGTTCCAATTTTTCCAATAGCTTCAATAATATTAGGTTTTAACTCTGGCATTTCATTTAATAATGAATTGAGCTTAGCCAAAAGTGTTACATCTTGAAAATTGCCTATAGCATCGATTGCAGCAGCCACAACATTCGAGTCAGAATCATCAATCAATGGCACAATATAATTGCTATAATCTGAATTGCCAACCAATCCAATCAAATCACATGCAAATTTTCTAACATCACAATCTTCATCTCTCAAGTATGGCAATAGAAATTTGCTTGTAGAAATTCCTAATTTTACCAAAATATCACCACTCAAATTCCTAAGAGAAATATCTTGAGATTTTATATTTGATACTAATATTGGAGCAGCTATTTCAATATAATCATCGGGTAACGAACTCAAAACCCTCGAAAATACATCGACTACTCCTTTGTTATCATCCGAAAGCCCATCGACAAGGGCATTTAATATCGTTTCATCATAATATTCGTCAGACTGGATACACAATGCGGCATCCATTCTTAACTGTGAATCATCTTTTTGCACTAATGCTTTAATTAGTTTTTCATTTTTCATAAATTTCCCGATTTGAGGATAATTTATTTACTATATTGAATATGATACAATTTAAGCCAATTTTATTTTATTAATTAACATAAATTAATATATTTGCTATTCAATAGTTTTTCCACTTATATTAATTCCTAATTGTTCTATTCTATATCTCAATTTTGCTCGAGATATTCCGAGTAATTTAGCAGCTTTTATCTGATTGCCATTAGTGATTTTAAGCGTTTGAATTATCAAGTCTCTAAGCACATTTCCCATGGTAACTCCTGATTTAGAAATCTGAAGGAAATGTTGTCCATCAACGATTTCGACCGATGGTTTGCCTTGAATTTGCACAGAAGTAGTTCCGGGTTTTAAAAACGAAAGTGACTCTTTTGTAATCAAATCATTCATCTCAAGCAAAACAACTCTTTCGATCACATTTCTAAGTTCGCGAACGTTGCCTTTCCAATGATAATTAGATAAAATATCGGCAGCTTCAGGCGAAAATCCTTTAACATTTTTAGCAAATTTTGTATTAAATTCATTTACCATTGCAGTAGCAATCTTCAAAATGTCTGAACCTCTTTCTCTAAGAGGTGGCAATAAAATACGCGCAACATTGAGTCGATAATACAAATCTTCTCTAAAATTGCCTTCTTCCACCATTTTTTCTAAATCTTTATTAGTCGAAGCAATAACTCTAACATCGACAGAAATTTCCTTAGCACCACCAAGGCGATAAAACTGTCTTTCCTGAAGCACTCTTAGAAGTTTAACTTGCAGATCCATACTCAATTCGGCAATTTCATCGAGCAAAATAGTACCATGCTGAGCTTGTTCAAACTTACCTTGTTTAATTTTTTCTGTAGCACCTGTAAAAGCACCACGTTCGTAACCAAACAATTCGTTTTCAGCAAGTTCGCGAGGAATAGCACCGCAGTTGATAGTAACAAAAGGACCTTTAGCACGAGGCGAATGATCATGAATATATCTTGCCATCAGTTCCTTACCAGTACCAGACTCGCCAAGAATAAGCACAGTAGTATCTTCAGCTCCGGAAATAATTTTTGCCATATCCATGGCACGAATCATGCCTTCCGAACTACCGAGTATTTCGCTGGGCTGCTCTTTTTTCAATTGTTCAGAAAGAATATCGACTTGACGTCTTAGGTCGAAGTTTTTCAATGCTCTTTCGACTGCAACTTCCAATTGCTCCAAATCCAAAGGCTTTACTATGAAATCTTCTGCACCGAGTTTCATAGCTCTAACAGCCATTTTGATATCAGAGAAAGCTGTCATAATAATAACAGGCATGTTATAGCCTTGCTTACGCAATTGCTCTAATATGTCCAATCCGTTTGCATGACCTAAAAATATATCAAGCAATACAAGATCAGGTCCAATCATATGCAATTCATCAATTCCTTGAGCCGCATCAGTAAAAGTTTCCACTCTTGTATATTTTGCGGCTAATATCCCCTTAACGGTTGAATTTACCAGAGGATCATCCTCGATAACGACTATTGTGTAATTATGCTTCGACACTGCTTCTTTCTTTTATTTATTTTTAAATTAGTTATTTACAAATCTCTTGGCACTGGCAGCTTTACATAAAAAGTTGTGCCTTCGCCAAATGTACTTTCGACATCTATTATTCCACCATGCTGATGTAGAATTCTTTGGGTTATGGGTAGACCCAATCCTGTTCCATCGGCTTTACGAGTGAAAAATGGATTAAATATTTTGGGGAGATCTTCGGGTGGAATACCTACACCTGTATCTTTAATAGACACAACAACATAATCTCCATCACCAGGTCTGGAATGTGGCTCGAGATAGCTATGAATATCAATATTACCTTTAGCTCTGATCGCATCTGCAGCATTTGTAATCAAATTAATAAACACTTGCTGCAATTGTTTTGCATCGGCAGCTACTTCGGGCAATTCATTAGATAATTTTAGATCGACTGTTATATCTTTTCTTTTTATTACTGATGAAACTAATTCTAATGTACTTGGAATCAGGTTATTTATACTCATTGTTTGTATATCAGGAACCGCCGGACGAGAAAAATTGAGAGTAACTTCCACAATTCTAGAAATTCTTTCAACTCCTTGCAATGCAGTTGCTACATAATTATATTCGGGCAAGTCTTCAGAAATATTTCTCTTTAATATCTGAAGATTTAAATTGACTGCAGCCAAAGGATTCCTTATTTCGTGTGCTACACCTGCCGAAAGCTGTCCTAATAGTACTAATTTATCTGCCTGAACCAACTTATCAGTTAGAGCATGCTGTTCGCTTACATCTCGAGCAATAGCTTGAATTAAATTATTACCTTCATATTTGACAAATCTGGCACTTACTTCTACCATAAGATCGGGATTGGACGGTGTTTCGAGCGATAATTCGCTCAATACCATTGGGGATGAAGTTTTTTGCAACAATTTAAATATTCTTCGAAACTGTGGCAGAGTAGATCCCAAAAGGTCATTTCTACTAATTCCAATCAAATTGGCAGCATACTCATTTGCATCAAGTACACACCATGTTTCGGGTTGAACAATAAAAACAGCATCAGTTGCATTATCAAAAAATGATTTATACCAGGCAAGTTGCTTTTCCAGCCTGTTGATTGAATCTTCTTTCGAAGTATTTTTTTTCTTAGTTTTTGTACTTAATTCAGATTTTGCCATAAATTATTTAGATTTAATATCAGGCTGCGGGGCAACCTTAATTGAATCAATTTGTTGATTAGTTGAATCTTTAGAATTCATAAAATTATTTAAGTTTGGCATTTCTAAGCCTTCTACCGGTTCAGTAAGCAAATCGGTAGCTTTTTTTAGTAAAGATTTTGGTTTTAGCAAGTCTTCAGGCTTAAAATCCTCTTCCTTTTTCTTCTTTTTCTTTTCTTGTTGCTTCAATTCATTTGGATCCGGCACATTTTGAGGAATAGGTTTTGGAGTATAAACTACTCTTGGCCTATCGCGCAAAGAATCCGGAATTGGCTTGCCGTCTTTAAGCAAAGTGGCATAATTGAATGTAAGCATTACGTCTTGGGCATAAACACTATTAGGATATTTCTCGATCAATATTCCATAATAATATCGAGCAGAATCCATAATATTTAACTTCCTTTCGTATAGCCATCCTATCGAATACAATGCTCTTGGAGCATACGCAGATTTTGGAAAATCAATATATATTTTTTCAAATTGTTTGATCGAATATTGGTAATTACCATATTTCATTAATTCTGATCCGGAATTAAAGAGGTCTGCCACAGAATCTTGAAGAAAAGCTTTAGTATATCCCAATTTGTTCATAGCTTCGGCACCATAAGGCGTGCGAGGATATTTTTGGACTATATAATCAAGTAGCGAATCAGCTCTTCTAGGGTCATTTGTCTTTATAGCATCAGAATAAACAAACATATATCTTGCTTTTTCATCACTTTTTTCAGGCACAACTGCAGTAGCATAAGTATAATAATACAAAGCTGAATCTTTATTTCCTAATTGAGTATGAATTCTGCCAAGTTCGAACAAATTAAGAGCTAATTCAGTTCTAACAGAATCATTAATATATTCACCAGAAATAAATTTTTTCAATTCAGCGTTTGATTTATTACGAGCACCATCCCAAGTATTCATCAAATAATACATTTTATCGGCAGTAGGATATATCATAGTTCTAACAGATCGTGCACGAGAAAAAGCAGTTCTGGCATCGAAATAATTATTATTTTCATAATGATCCATAGCCAAATCATAATAGAAAGCAGTAGTTGCAGGATTGACACCCCACACAGAATCAGATACTTTTTCTCTTCTATCAATTTCGTAATAGTCTTTTTTCAATCTTGGAATATGCATTCTCTGAGCATAAACAAAAGCTTTCCATTCTTCATATTTGCCATCATTTTCTAATTCATCTAATATTTTTTCAGCTTCCCAAAATCTTTCCAATCTAATTAAAGATCCTGCTCTATAAAGATCAGCTTCAAATTCACCTAAATAATCAGGAGAATACTTATGAACTTT
>CAZBNQ010000135.1:0-6039 GCA_964493035.1 uncultured Hyphomicrobiales bacterium
TTTATAAAACATTAAATTCTCATATAATCCAAACTATCCATTACAAAAATAGTAAATATTTTCTATCCTTAACATAAAGCATAATTCATTAAGTTTTTATCTAAAATTAATTAAATTAAATATAGCTTTTTATTATATTGAGTTAATGGACTTTATCATTTTTTAGAGAATTTTTATGAAGTTACTCATTATTACCATTGTATTTATTTTAGCATACAACTTTGCATCTGCCGATATGGATATAGTATATTCAATTCCGGTAAGAAATTCAAATACACATTTAATAAGCAATCATAGTTTGTTGACTAAAGCAAAGTATGATTTAATGTTGGAGCTACTCGATAGCTTAATGAATTACTATAATTTTGATAAGCGATGCGATATAATTCTAAGCAATAATTATTGTGATTCTTTCAAGTCCAAATATAAATTTCTTGTAGAAGATGAGATCACTGATACTCTAAACAATTCTAAAAGTCCAATCGTTAAACTTTATACTTCATTTTATGATTTAAATTATATCGATATACTAAAATTATATGAGTATCTTATTATCTATCACCCTTATAAGGATACTAAGGATCTAAATTATAATAGTGTTATTTATCAAAAATATATCACAGATATTAAAGGCATTGATTCTTCAAAAATTGAATCAATTATCAATGCTGAACAATCTCAGGCACTTAAATATATTTTATCAAAAAAATATAAATTTACGATTAATGATAATTATTGTAAAAATGACTTAAAATCTATATTCAAAAGCAATTATTGCTCTATTTTTTGGATAAATGGAATATTTCATATTTCTGGCCATAGGAGAAAAACTAAGCATTTCGAAGAAAAAGATTCTGTAATTTTAGAATTATCAACTATTACTAATTTGCACAACATTAATGATTATTGGTCTATTATCTTTGATGAAGACAACAAGTTCTATTCAATTGAATATTTAAATTTCATTGACTTTCCTAATGTATCAAGTCAATTTACTATTAATCTTAATGACAGTATTTCATGGCAACACGATTGCACGGAAATGGAATTAATAAGTTTAGATAAATTTACTGTTTTCATTAAAAAATGGTTTTATACGACGAAAACTTTGATAACAGAATATGGTAAGCGAGGTAATCACTATAAAATTATTTTATTTAATCGGTTTACAAAGAAACTAGAAGAACTATTCTAAAATTCCTAATAATAAAACCAGACTTATTTCGATTTAGTTAATGTTGGGCTATGTTTTTTTTACTTTTTTGGAATAATATGGAACATATTTTTTATAATAAACATATAAATACTTTTAATATTACTAAGTTACTTATATTATTCTTAGTTTTTTTATTTTTTGCCTCATCTGCTTTTGCTCAACCGGTTAAGTCCATCGATTCCGTTTTGAGACTGAAGGATGATAGTATTAAAGTCAGTCTTCTGACCAAAATGTCTCGAGATTATAAAGATAGTGATACTAAAAAAGGTTTGAACTTAGGATACAAAGCCCTTGAAATATCAAAAAATTTGGATTTTAAATATGGTATAGCTCATTCACACAAAGCCATCGGGCTTAATTACTGGAGAATGAGCGAATATGATAATGCTTTAGAAAATTATTTTACGAGTTTAGAGATTTTTGAAGAAATCAAGGATACACTAGAAATTGCTAGACTCAACAACAATATCGGTATTATATATTTCTCTAGAGAGCAGTATCCGAAAGCTACTGAATATCTGGAAAATAGTATTAGAATAAGTAAATTATTGAATAGTTACGATAATCTTTCAAGATCTTTGCATAATTTAGGCTTGATAGCTTTCGATGTTAAAGATTACCACAAGTCAATTTCTTACTTTCAAGAAAGTTGTGAGATGACTTTTATCACTTTAGATTCAATCCTAAGATCAGCTAATTATAGTTTTATCGGGAAAAATTACACTCGTCTAAAAGTGTTCGACAGTGCTTATTACTATCTCGATCTTAGTATTAAATATGGTGAAAAGCTTAATAATAAAAACCATATAGCTATGGTTTACAACCAGTTTGCCGATTATTATAATAGTATCAAAGATTTTAGAAAATCACTTGAGTTTTCGGATTTGGGATATCATATTGGTGCAGATATTGGAAATAACTATTTAAGATTAGAAGCTTACGATCAAATGCATATTTCTTATTCTGGGCTCAAAGACTACAAAAAAGCCTACGAATTTCATAAAAAATATTTCGAACTTTGGGACACACTCAAAAATGATGAGAATATCAAAAGTGTTGCCCAAAAAGAAATTCGTTTCCAATATGATAAAAAAATGAAACAAATGGATTTAGAAAAAAATAATGAACTTTATGCTAATGAAATTACTTTAAAAATTGTTTTGATTGGATCCGGAATTTTGGCATTAATTGCAATAATTATCTTTTGGCTATATCGAAGCAAAACCAAAGCCAACAAACAATTGATTGATAGTAATAATGAAATTAATAAACAAAAAGAAGAACTGACAGATTTAAATACTAAACTTCAAGAATTAAATCAAACAAAAGATAAATTTTTCTCTATTATTGCTCATGATTTAAAAAATCCTCTTGGTAATTTCCGTAATATTCTAAATATTTTATCCGGTTCGTACGACAATTTGTCTGAGCAAGATAAGACCGAATTTATCAATTTGATGAAAGAATCTGCAGATAATATTTATGAATTACTCGAAAACTTGCTTACTTGGGCTCGTTCACAAAGAGGAGCTATTGAGTTTAATCCTGTTGAGCAGAATATTCCCGATTTGATTAAAAACACTATTTCTCTTAATCAACCTTTAGCTGATAGAAAACAAATTAAAATTACTTTTGACAGTAAAGATGATTTTAATGCGTCTATCGATCCTAACTTATTCAATACTGTTGTTAGAAATATTTTGACTAATGCTATCAAATTTACTCCCGAAAATGGTTTGGTCGAAGTTAGCTTAATTCTCAATAAAGATAATTTTACTCTAATTATCGCTGATAATGGAATTGGAATTGATGAAAAATTAAAGCAAAGTCTATTTAGTATTGGAGAAAACAAAAGCCGATTAGGTACTAATAAAGAAAAAGGAACAGGTTTAGGATTAATACTTTCCAAAGAATTTATTGACAATCATCATGGCACAATTGATATTGATTCAAAAGTTAATGAAGGTACAAAATTTATTATTAATATTCCTTTGGCAAGCAAGATTGTTTAGTATATTATGCTATTGGAAAATATAATTCAATTTTTATTAAAATCTGAATGAACTTCCAAAACCAATAAAATAATCTAAATTAACAAGTTTATTGCTTAATGTTTTTCCTGAAGATATATCAATACACCAATCATTATTAATAATGTAAGTTGCACCAAAATCAATTTTATGGGTTGGAGTCGCGTTTGAATATATATCGCCATATAATTCAATAAATACATTTGCTCTATCAGACAAAGAATATCCTAATGAATAAGAATATGAATAATAATTATCATCAGATATTCCGTCCCATTGGACAATAGCATTTGCAGCATTAGACAAATTTTCAGTTAATTCATTTTCAAGAATTAAAATAAACGAAGGTGCATTATAGTTCAACACATATTTTTCGTTTGCTAAATTTGCCAGTTGGATTTGAGCTATAGCACCTATTGACGGAATTATCGAATTACCATCATATATTTTATATTTCATTCCAAAAGTCAAAGGCGTGATTCCATCTCTTATTTGTATATAATCACTAGATTTGAAAGATGAATTTAACCTTATTTCTAATTTTTCAAACAATCCATATCTAAGCAATAGATCATAACTAAATTCATGAAGATTATCGCTATTCTCCGAGCTATAGACAATACCGGTCTCAATTTGCCACATTCCATTCGACATTATATTTGCTGATTCAGTTTGGTCCGGACGGTCTGCAGATATTGGATCTGTTTGCGCCAATACTCTTGATGCAAAGAAAAAAAGAACTAAAAGAATGCATTTTCTCATGATTAGCCTTTATGTATTATAGTGGAAGTGTAAATACAAATTTGGAACCTTCTCCAACTACACTTTCTACCCAAATATTTCCATTATGTTTGTCTATAAATTCTTTACATAATATCAATCCCAATCCTGAGCCTTTTTCTTGATTAGTGCCGGGCGAACTACTATTCTCCCCAATTTTGAAAAGTCTTTCTATTTTGTCGGGACTAATACCAACTCCTGTATCTTCGATCATAATTTTGACATAATCAGCGTATTTTTCAGCACTTACAGTTATCTTGCCTTGATTAGGAGTAAATTTTATAGAATTGGAAATTAAATTGCGTAATATTGTTTTAATCATATTCAAATCAGCAAGCAAAACAAAATCTTCTGCTACATGATTATTTAAAATTATCCTTTTACTTTCAGCTAAAGCATGTAACAAATAAAATGTTTCATCAACACATTCATTTAATTTTATTTTTGAAGGAATAAATTCGATCTTTCCACTTTGAGAGCGCGACCATACTAATAGATTTCCAAGCAATTGGAACAAATTATCTGCAGATTCGCTTACTAATTCAATGAACTCTACCCTATCTTTTTCATCTAATTCATTATAAGAATCAGCTAAGATTTTTGATAAATTTTTCAAATTACTCAATGGATTGATCAAATCATGTGCTATAATTGAGAAAAATTTATCTTTAGTATTATTCAATTCTTTTAATTTCTTTTCTGATTCGATTAATATTCTCTCAGCTTGAATTTTTTCAGTATTATCATTAGCTACATATAATACTGAATTATCCGACATATACGAAATTCTTGCTTGAAACCAATATTCAACACCTTTTATCATTAAAGGATAATTGATTACAACCATTTTTTTTGTTTCAAAGCATTTATTTATAGCATCGATGAAAAACTTTGCTTTTTCTTCGCCAAATACTTCAGTCAAACTTTTGCCAATTAAGTCCTTTTTAGGCAAAAACAATAGTGTATCATTTGTTGGTGCAATTTTTATATATTCTCCTTTGCGATTAAATTCTATAATAATATCCTGCATCGAACCAAATAAAGCTTTAAGTTCTCTTTCATTTGATCTAATTATAAAATATGCGCGCGCTAGAAGCCATATCAAAAGACTAATTATCACCGACAAAGCATAAAGTACAATATATAAATTATCGGAAGTTTCTATATAACTCGACCAGCCATTCTTTGGTGCAGAAGCAAAAACCCACGAGCCGGTAGGAAGATTGATGTCAATTTGGACAGGACTTTTTTTGAAAACACTTGAATCGCCCCAAAATATTTTGCCAAACATTCCACTTCCATCCTCACCCTGCAGAGCATAAATAAAATTTTCGTCCTCTACCACAATGTTTGCTTCAGCAAAAAGTTTATCACGCAATAAGACAATATCAGTTACTCCCCAAAATCTATCAGGATTTTTCAGAGAATCAAAGAATATCGGTGTATAACTTATAAATGCTATTCCGCCCTCGATTAATTCGACTGGCCCGGCTACGAAGGTTTTTTGAGTAATAATTGATTTTTCTACCATGTCCTTGCGTTTTGGATGTGCCATTAGGTTCAATCCTAATGCTGCTTCATGACCTTCCAGAGGATAGATTGCATTAAGTATACAATCTTTTGATAAAGACATTGTACTTATTACTGAATCATTATGACAAAATTTTGATGCAAGTTTATAAAAATTATCTTTGCTTATATTTGTATTGAGATCTACATACGCTGCAACACTCTTAGTATAATAAATTCTTGAATACAAAGACTTTTCTAATTGTGATTTTTTTGAAATCAACACTTCTATCTGTTTGTTTCTCAAATCTCTTTCTTTGAGTGAATCTCTATATTTTGAATAATAATCAATACTAAATAAAATCACAAAGAATGCGATTAGAGCTATAATCACAGGTTGTATACGATTTCTCTTTTTTATCCACTGCATCAGTTCATTTTCCTAATGATAAATACCGAAAATGCAAAATTAGCAAAGTAGACGTATAATATTAAATAATCAAT
>CAZBNQ010000135.1:6069-7546 GCA_964493035.1 uncultured Hyphomicrobiales bacterium
AATTTTTTTTTATTAATTTTTAATATATTTCTTGATAAGCTCTATTAAATCATCACCTTTAATGGGTTTTGCTATATAATCATCAAATCCCATCTCAATGATCCGGTTGTATTCATTATTATACGCATAAGCAGTTTGGGCAATAATTGGCAAGTCAGGATTGCTCAATTTTATTAATTTGAGAGCATCATATCCATTCATCACCGGCATTTTGATATCCATCAACACCAAATCGATACCTTGAATTTTATCTAATAATTCTACCGCTTTCACTCCATTGGATGCCTCAATCACATCTATTCCAAATTTTGACAAGTATCTCGATAAATATTCAAGATTCAACATCTCATCTTCGACGACTAAAATACGTTTGCCTTCGAGACTATCAGTTTTGATTTTGCTCAATTTATCTTCAAAATTGTATTTATTTTTCTGATTTGTTTCCTGTGGAATTGTGAAGTAAAATATTGCACCAGAATTAGCTTCAGATTCTACCCAAATTTTACCACCCATTAATTCCACAAGGCCTTTTGCGATTGCCAATCCCAATCCGGCTCCTTCATAAGCCCTCGAAATCGATGATTCGGCTTGTACGAACTTATCAAAAATTGATTCATATTTATCTTTAGAGATACCTACTCCGGTATCTTTCACATAAAACCTAACAGTGGTTTCTTCAAATTCTGCCCCATATCTGATTTCACCTTCGTTAGTAAATTTAATCGCATTGCTCAATAATATATTCATAATCTCAAACAACTTTGATTCATCAGCAAATAAGTATGCTTCATATAAGTTGATATTCGAAGAATATAATATATTTATATTCTTTTCGCTTGCATATGGCTGAAATTTATCGAATAAATCTGATAATAAAGATTTGACACAAAAGTGTTGATTATTAAGTGTAACTATACCGGTTTGAATCTTAGATATTTCTAAAATGTTATTGATCAATTCAATAAGTCTATTGCCACTTCGGTTGATAATTGATGTATATTCTTTGATTTCTTCTTTAGATATATCTTCGTGGTTGAGCAATGTGGAAAAGCCTAAAATAGAATTAAGCGGTGTGCGAATTTCATGCGACATATTTTGAAGAAAGGCAGTTTTTAGTTTTTCGTTCTCTTCAGCTTTATTCTTGGCATTAAGTAAGTCAACTGCAATTTTTTTGTTTTCTGTAATATCGTTTTTTATAGCAATAAAATGAGTAATATTATTTTTCAAATCAGTTATAGGCGATATGATTGCATATTCCCAATAAGTTTCGCCTGATTTCTTTTTATTGCAAAGTTCACCTTCCCAAGTTTGATTACAATGTATTGTATTCCACATATTCTCATAATATTCAGCAGGAAAATATTCATGCCTAAAATACATAGTGTTTTTATTTAATATTTCTTCTAATGTAAATCCTGTAAATTTGCAGAAATACTGATTAGCATATTCAATTTTTCCTTCTGCATTAGTTATGATT
>CAZBNQ010000136.1:0-7484 GCA_964493035.1 uncultured Hyphomicrobiales bacterium
CAAATATTTTTACAATTAATTGTGCAAGTAAAAGTATTGGAATATATAATATTATAGTGTTTGATGGACAAAAAAGTTTTACGAAATCGATAGCTATATACTAAAAAGGGTTTATATCAAGAGAGATAAACCTCCAAATGTAATGTTGAATGAATTTCTAGAAACAGGTCTACAACTTGTATAAAAATGAACAAGATTCAAAAATTTAAGAGACAGGTCTCAAGCCTGTCTCTATATAAAAAAACTCAATTCGATTTTTGCGATAGTCCGATGCACTATATTCAATAAAAGAATTAAACCAAAGAAAAACCAAGATTATAGAAATTACAATCTTCGCGTTTGCAAGATTTATTTCTAAGAGAGAAAGTACATTTTGCTTCAGATTTGGGCAAATCAATTGCAAATTGGTTTTTCAAAAATTCAATAGCAGATTCTAAAGACAAATAAGTATCGCGCTTGCAGCAACGAGGACCACCGCTAGCAGCAACTTTTTTAAGGCTTTCGGCAGTAATTTGATTAGCAACCGACCATTCGTCTTCGTCGCCTTGCTCTCTATCTAAAAATACACTCAAGAAAACTCCTGTGCCAATAGCAGCGCCGCAGGTTCTTAGGTCGTAAGAGCAAGCTTGAGGTGTTTCTTTCAAAGCACGTCTTTCGATTATTTCAAGCTTTTCTTCCAAGCTGCCTTTCATCTTGCCAGCATTAATCAAACAAGTAGTTAAAACAGCTGGAACAATGAAATGATGTTCGGGTCCGTGCATGCGTATAACTGGTGAATTCATTATTTCAACAGCTAATTCAATAGGATTGATACCTTTGTATTTTAAACAAATGTTTTTAATAAATTCTTTTGTAGGCATTTCTAAGCATGAATCACAAATCAAATGACCAGATTTGCATTGATGAGAAATTTTTGAAGTTTTGTTACAAAAATCGCAACTCAATTCTAAAGAATCTTTCATTTTTTCTAAATCATCGCCGCAAAGGATGCAAGTCTTTTCCTCGCTGTTGTTCTTAATATGCAAAGTTTCCATCTACTTATCTCTTTTTATATTTTATAATCTTATTTTCATTCAAATTATTGACGTATTTTTAATATCAAAATTTAGTCTTTCTTAAAAATTAATAAAAAAATATCATTTAACAAATTAAAACTTATCAAAATTACGGTTTGCTTTCAAATAATATGCTGTTTATTTTTGTATTATTAAATATGGTAATGAAATGATAAATAAAATATTAAGCGATTGCGAAGAATATCTCAAAAAACTAAACGATGAGAGCGGCAGCCTTATTTTTTTTGATTCTGCTCTACCTGAGTCGCTTGTACCTGAGATAAAAGTAATTCATGAACAAATTAATAAAGAGGCTGATATCCCAAGACCTAAGAAAAAAATAGAGGAAAAACCTTTAGTAAGCGAACCTCTAATCGAATATAAACCAATTGAGACAATTAGTGATGAAACTTGGATAAAATCTCAATCAATCGAAGAACTAAATGCAAAGATTTGCAATTGTTTGAAATGTCCATTAGGCAATACACGTCAAAACTTCGTTTTTGGCACCGGCAATCCCAATGCCGATATAATGGTGATTGGCGAAGCTCCCGGCGCAGATGAAGATGCTCAGGGTGCTCCATTTGTAGGGCGTGCGGGACAATTGCTTACAAATATTTTAGCTTCTATAAATTTGAAACGTGATGAAGTATTTATTGCTAATATTATTAAATGCAGACCACCCGGCAATAGAAGACCAACCAGCGATGAAGTTGCTAATTGCGAGCCATACTTGATTAAACAAATTGAACTAATCAAACCCAAATTTATATTGGCTTTGGGATTGACTGCTGCCGATACTTTATTCAAAAAAACTCATAAAATGGGCGATACTCGCGGCAAGTTGTTTAATTACAGTGGAATACAAACATTAATAACATATCATCCGGCTGCGCTTCTTCGCAATCCCGGCTGGAAAAAAGCTGTCTGGGAAGATGTTTTGTATTTGAGAAAACTTTATGATGAATATTTAGAATCGAATAAATAAACTATTTATAAATAATTTAATATAAGAAATGAAAATAGCAGTATTATTTGGTGGAATATCCACTGAGAGAAATGTATCGATTGCGGGGGGAAAATCAGTAATCGAAGCTTTGAGACAATTAGGACACGAAGTAGTAGCAGTAGATCCTGCTTTTGGTGTCGATAAAGAGAGAAGAGCAGAATCTATGCTTACAGATGTAGAAGCATATCCTAGTTTGGAAGAATTAGCTAAATTCAACTCTAGAAGCATTATCGATTGTATTAATTCTGAATTATTTGATGATGTGGAAGTTGCATTTTTAGTATTGCATGGCAAATATGGCGAAGATGGCTTGATCCAGGCTTTGCTGGAAATGCGCGGAATACCTTACACCGGTAGCGGAGTTAAAGCTAATGCTGTTGCTATTGATAAAGCTGCAACAAAGACTTTGCTCAATGCTGATGGTATTCTTACTCCACAATGGCTTATTGTAGATAAGTCTGATGCAGATAATTTTGATCTTATAAAAGATATTAGAAAAGGTTTAGGATCGAAAGTAGTAATCAAGCCTAATGATCAAGGTTCGACTATTGGTATTACAATGGTGCTCGATGGCAATTTAGATGAAATTGCAAATGGTATCCGCGAAGCTGCCAAATATTCTGATGTTGTAGTAATCGAAAGATTTATCGAAGGCAGAGAATTGACCGTTGGTATAGTTGGTGATGAAGTTTTGCCTGTTATTGAAATTGTAGCCGAAGGTGGATTCTATGATTATAAACGCAAATATTCTAAAGGACATACCGAGTATATTTGCCCTGCAGAAATATCAAGTGATGTAGCAGAATTTACCCAAAATATGGCTGTGATGGCTCATCAAGCATTAGGATGTTATGGATTGAGCAGAATTGATTTCAGACTCGATGAAGATAATCAGCCATACTGCTTAGAAGTGAATACAATCCCGGGATTTACTTCGACTAGTCTTGTGCCTAAAGCAGCAAAATTATTAGGTTATGAATTTCCTGAATTATGTCAGAAATTAATTGATTTGGCTTTAGCCAATAAAAAATAGTATATAGGTGGATAAATGATAAAAGACTTACAATTGTGCGGTCTCGGAAATGGGTTGGTAGATTTGCTATATCCCGTGGAAGAAGGTGTAGTGGAAAGTATTGGCCTAAAAAAAGGCGAAATGAGATTAGTTGAGTCCGACAAGCAAAAAGAAGTAGTGGCAAAATTTGCTAATCATAAACATAGCCGTTGCAGTGGCGGTTCGGCAGCAAATTCTGTTATTGCATTTTCGCAATTAGGTGGGAAAGCAGCTTATAAAACAGTATTAGGCAATGATGAATTAGGAGCATTTTATGCTTCTGAATTTGAAAATATGGGAATTATTCTTAAAGCAGAGCATATCGAAGACGATCCGACTGGTACTTGTTTTGTTTTTATTACTCCTGATTCAGAACGCACTATGCATACTTCACTTGGTGCCACAGGACATTTTTCCACAAAGCATATTCATGAAGATTTGATTGCCAGATCTGAATGGCTTTATACCGAAGGTTATAAATTTACACATCCATTATCGACTGAAGCTTTGTTTTTAGCTGTAGAATATGCTAAGAAGCATAATACAAAAGTAGCATTAACTTTTTCGGACGTATTTGTAATTGATCTATTCAAAGAAAATTTGCAGAAAGTAGTAAGAAATTGTGATTTGATTTTCTGCAATGAAAACGAAGCAATGGCATACACCGGAGCATCAAACGTGGAAGAAGCATTCGAAGAATTGAAAAAAGAAGTGCCAAATCTTGTAGTTACACTTGGAGCAAAGGGATCGAAAGTATTTTGGGAAGGCAACTACTACGAAATACCATCTTATCCTGCAAGTCCAATCGATACAACAGGAGCCGGTGATATGTTTGCAGGATGTTTTATGTATGGAATAATTACATTGAATGATCCGGTGCGTGCAGGTCATTTGGCATCATTAGCTGCAGCCAAGATTGTATCGCAGATTGGAGCAAGATATTCTGGCGAGCTAAAAGATTTGTATAATGATTTGATGAAAGATTTGAAGTAGTTTTTTATTAGACTTTATTGAGGCTTTAATTCATTTCGAGTTAAAGCCTTTTTTATTTAATAAATTCAAATTAATACCTTTTATATAATCAAATTCCTATCTATTTATCATTATTATAATACCTTTGTTTATAATTATTGTCCAATAATTTCAGATTATTTCGTATTTTTAATCTTTAAAATTTGTCGATTTTGTTGATAAAATATGAATAAGTTGAAATATATTTTTTTGTTGTTCTTTCTACTGTTGATACCTGAAGTAGCAAGTGCTCAGTCGGGAATGAAGTTTGCTGAATTAGCACGCAGATTAGAACAATATTATGATAAAGAATTGATTCAGGATATTCAAAATCAATTGCCACAAGGAAGTGACTATACTATTTGGGGTTGGGATGTTGGCGATTTTTCGGGCGATGGCAATCCCGATGTGGCTATGTCTGTCAGAGTATCTGCCCAAAAAGGTCGCACTATGCAAGTGTATCTTTTTGTCGATTTAGATGGTTATCTTGTAAAAGTTGGGCAATATCCTTTTGAATTCGTCGAGATGCCTCTCGAAATTGGTGTAGTGATTAGGGATAATTCCTGCTATGTTACTGAAAAAAGAAAGCAATTCGATTGGATGATTATTGGTTATAGATTTGATAATGGCTCCATTATCAACTTAGATAAATTCACTACAAATAGAATTGGCGAGTATACTCACGAAACATATACCAATTATGTTACATTGCAAAATCGTGAGAAATTTTTATATACACGCAATGGTAAAACCAAACAAATGACAGATTATTTGACTATTCCATCTTATTCGCGTGGTAGATTGATTTATAAAGGTTTTCAGAACGAACCCAGGTCATTTAATATCGATTATGTTCCAAAAGGTGCATGGGATTGGAAGGGCGAAGAAGATTTGTCATTCAAAGTTAGTTCTGCTTATGATGATGAATTTTTGTATATGACTATCAATGTTAAAGATGATCAAGTTGTTACTCAAAAATGTGATACTTGTATTCATGACAAAATTGATGTGTGGTTTGATATGAATCCTGTACCGGAAAATCAAAGCAGAGCAGCAATAATAAGAAATGAAAAGGTTGATTTTCGGACTAAAGCAGAATCAGGACTATTTTGTATATCTTTGAATCCGGGCAATTTCTTTGATAAAAAAGCAAGTGTAACTGTGAGTTCGACCGATAATTTGGAAGCATTCCAAAAAATTGCCGCTACTAATATTAAAGTTATATCTGATTTGACAAAAGACGGTTATGTGATTAAGTTTAAAGTACCTTTTATGCTATTAGGTATTCAAGGCAATCCAGTAGAGTCAGGTAAAATTACTGAGTATGGATGTTCAGTGGTGGTTGTTGATTATGATAACGAATTCCGTCCGGAAGAAGTAAGCGAAAAAAGCAATTCAATGTTTTCTGCAGAATATCCCGGCACTTATGGATCTCTACTTCTTATTCCTGATAATATGTGGTATGGAAATACAGAAAATATTTATAGAGAAGATATTATAAAAGCTTTATTAGAATATGGATTCTAATCAAAACGATAAAAAAAAGACCGACGATTCTTTCAATAAATCGATGAAAGAATCCGGTCCTTATTTAAATTTAGGCATACAGTTAGCTCTCCCTATAGTCTTATTCTTTTTTGTTGGAAAGTGGATTGATGATTCTTATGGCACAAAGCCGTGGTGGATGGTTGGATTTACATTCTTTGGCTTTGTTGTAGGATTTTACAACTTTATCAAAGTAGTCATCAAATTGAACAAAAAGAACTAAAATTATTTCAAAGATTTTCAATTTAATTACAATATGGTTTTATTATGAAAAGGTATGTATCAATATTTTTTTTAATGGGAATTATGGTCTCATATACTTCATTTGCGCAGGCTCCTGCTACTAAAAAAGAACCAGTCAAAGATAATGTGCATGGATTTATTATCCAAGATGATTATCGTTGGCTCGAAAATAAAGATAATCCGGAAGTAAAAGCTTGGTCGAAGGCACAACATCAATATACCATTGATTTTATCAAAAAGAATATGCCCGAAATTGCCGGCTTGAGAAATGAACTAACAAATTATCTTGATAGAGATTATAAAGGTACTCCTTTCTTTGTAGGTAATAGAGAATTTTTCTACGCTAGGAAAAAAGGCGAACAACAAAATAAACTATATACAATTATTAAAGATAAAGAAATACTTATTTTCGATCCTTTGTCAGTTGATGAAAGCGGTAAGACAGCAATATCTTCTGCAGATTTTACTCGTGATGGCAATAAAGTAGCTATTGGTACTCAGACAAAAGGCGATGAAATATTGACTGTAAGAATTCTTGACTCGAAAACAGGTAAGCAAATTGGCGAATCCATTGAAGATTTAAATGACTTTACTTGGGCTTTCGATGAAAATTACTGTTACATTTCGCTTAGAACTAAAGAAATGATTAAAAATCAAAAACCGGTAGAGCATTATCTTCATAAGATTTCCGATGGTAATGATCGTAGTAAAGACCAGTTTATGATTGCTCCAAAAGATGCTAAAGATGTGGCCGGAGTTTGGGATACTGATGAGTCGGGGATTACTTTCTTCACCGAAGGTGATTTTTATTCTAATACTTTAAGCTATAGAAAACAAAAATCAAATGATAAACCTATTGTGATATATTCCAGCAAAGAATTTAGAGTTAGTCCTGAAATTCGCCATAATAAACTATGGATTATGACTAATGATAATGCACCAAATTGGAAAATTATGACAAGCAGCCTCGATAAGATGGGATTTGAAAATTGGACTGATTTCTATCCAGAACAAGAAACAGTACTCGAATCTTATGCAATTACTAGCGATTATATAATAATCCAAGATAAGAAGGATGTGATAAGCAGATTAAGAGCTTTCGATCTAAATGGTAAATTTGTAAAAAATATCGAGCTTCCAGAAATTGGAGATGTGAGCGGTATCAGCTATCATAAAGAATCTAATACTGTATTTATTGGACTGGCTACATTTAGCAATCCTTCAAAGACTTATAAATTGGATGGCAAAACACTAAAACTCGAATTTTTCTATCAGGATACTCCTCCAATTGATACTAAAGATATTGAATCTAAAATGGTGTTTTACTATTCTAAAGATTCAACAAAAGTACCTATGTTTATAGTATATAAAAAAGGTATGAAGCTTGATGGAAACAATCCAACAATCTTGTATGGATATGGTGGATTTAACATAAGCATGTCTCCATCATTTATAGGAACAACAGCTTCGTTTATCAATCGTGGCGGTGTTTATGCAATTGCATGTTTGAGAGGTGGTGCAGAATATGGTGAATCATGGCATAGAGACGGTATGTTGTTTAAAAAACAAA
>CAZBNQ010000137.1:0-7409 GCA_964493035.1 uncultured Hyphomicrobiales bacterium
TTTGAAAGCTTAGAGTTATTTTTGTAGTTGGTAAAAAAAATTATTAAAACAGCGAAGTAAATATGGTATTAAAGTTAAGAAACATAGCAATCATTTTAGTAAGCGCAGTAATACTATTGAGTGCCTGCAAATCGACAAAAGAAATCGATACCAGAAATGTGGAAGAAGTATATCGCAAAGCATTAGAATTATTCAAAAACGAGGATTATATTGAATCCAAGAATATGTTTGATGTGATAAGGCTTCAATTTCCGGCAAGTCAATATGCCGATGATGCTCAATATTACTTAGCAGAGATAGCATTTGCAAGAGATGAGTTTGTATTGGCAGCTTATTCATATAATGCATTAAGGAAGTACTATCCAGGCAGCGAATATACAAAAATTGCTTTGTTCAAATCCGGATTATCATCCTATAATACCACTCTACCTTTCGATAGGGATCAAAAAGATACAAAAGCGGCAATACAGACATTCCAAGAATATCAATATCTGTATCCGGGTGATTCATTATATAACAAAGCAACAGAATATATTAATGAATTGCGCGAAAGATTAGCACAAAGAGAATTTTCGACTGCCGAATTATATAGAAAACTTACAAGTCCGAGATCTGCACTTATTTATTATGATAATGTAATAAGAGATTACAACGATACTAAGTTTTTGGAATCAGCTTATTTGGGCAAGATAGAAGTATTGATCGAAATGAAAAGAAAAGACGAAGCCTTAGGGTCTATAGATGTATATTATAGATTGTTTCCCAATGGGAAATATTTATTAGAAGTAAAAAAACATGAAAGCGAACTGAAGAAATCTAATTAAAAATTAATGTTAAATTATTTTTAATATAAGCTTTCAAAAAATGCAAAAAAAGCAGCTTCGAAAAAATTCATAAAACTAGGCTTAAGTGCTTGAAAATATTGAGAGCAAAATGCTAAAGAAATTTTATTTTTTTAGTTTAAAAAAAACTCTCTAATTTTGCAATGAATATATGTACAAAAGTGTAAATTGGTAATGGACATTGAATGTATAACGGCAGGACCTTTTGAGACAAACGGATATCTGCTGAGCGATGAAACAAAAAGGGCAGTCATAATAGACACGCCTTTAGAAAGCACACACGAATTCATGCTCAAGATAAGACAAAAGGGTTTGACTGTCGAAGCAATAATACTCACACACACACATTGGGATCATACTGCAGATGCAGCAGAGCTCAAGCGTCAGACAGGTGCAAAGTTATACGTTCATTCAGAGGATGCATATAGGCTCGAAGATCCAAAGAAATTCAGCATAATGCGACTGCCGTTTATTATCGAACCGGTCGAAGCTGATGTATTACTTAAAGGTGGCGAATTGATTGAGTTTGGAAATCAAACTTTAGAAGTCAGATTCACTCCCGGACATACCGAAGGAGGAATTTGCTTGGTCAATCACGAGCAAAAAATAATATTCAGCGGCGATACACTATTTGCACACAGCATCGGGAGATGCGACCTCCCGGGTGGTTCGATGCCTCAGCTTATAAACTCCATTAATGACAATCTGCTTTCACTTGAAGAAGACTATACCATCTATTGTGGTCATGGCGAAAACACAAGTGTTGGTATCGAAAAACGAACTAATCCGATTTTAAATTCATAGAAGTATGATTATGAAATCGAATAATATCGTATTTCGGATTAAATTATTGGTAATATCGGCTTTGGCTGTTGTTTTACTTGGGTCGTGCTATTCATTTACCGGCGGATCGACCCCGGAACATTTGAAAACTTTGTATATTGCCAACGTTATAGATAACTCTGGCTTTGGCAATCCGGAGTATAAAATGATTCTGTCGCAGACAGTGCATGAGAATTTCAAACGAGACAACTCACTTGCATTAGTCGAGTCCGGCGGCGACGCTAAACTTAGCATTGCTATTAGCTCAATCAACGAATCTACCGGCGCTATTGGTAGCGGCGAGCTCGAAACTGAGCGAAGAGTAACTGTTAACTGCAGCGTAGAGTATTTTGATAATGTTAAAAAGAAGCAGATTTTGAATAGAAGTTTTTCTCAATTTGCTCAATTTAGCATAAAAGATGCTCAAACAGCTCGCAACGAAGCTATCAAAACTATCTTAAAGCAGATTGCTGACGATGTTTTGCTCGCTGTAGTATCGGGTTGGTAATTTTAAAAATAAAAAATTTGTATAAACTAATGGGGGAGTTTCTCTCCTTCTATGGAACAAGTAGTACTGATTGTTTACTTTATTGCTTTATGCATACTCTTTGGATTCGGTATCCATGGACTGATCTTGCTATATTATTATAAAAAGACTGAAAAGCAAAATCATCCAATGCCTATAATACCGGAAGATCTTCCAAAGGTGACTATCCAATTGCCAATGTTCAACGAATATTTCGTTGTTGAGCGATTGATTAGTTCAGTATGTGCGATCAAGTATCCGCAAGACAAATTAGAAATCCAGGTGCTTGACGATTCGACGGATGATACGGTTAACTTGTGTCAATCACTTGTTAAATCTTATCAAGAAAAAGGTTTTAATATTAAATATATCCACAGAACAGACAGAACAGGCTACAAAGCAGGCGCATTAAAATATGGACTTGACTTTGCAGAAGGTGAATTTGTGGCTATATTTGATGCCGATTTTGTGCCAAATCCTGATTTCTTGCTCAAAACAGTTCCTCATTTTACTAATCCTAATATAGGAATGGTTCAAACAAGATGGGAACACCTCAACGAAGAATATTCTTTCCTTACACGTGCTCAAGCACTTGCTTTGGATGGACACTTCGTGCTCGAACAGCAAGTTCGCAACAAAGCCGGCTTTTTTATTAATTTCAACGGTACAGCAGGTATCTGGCGCAAATCATGCATATATGATGCTGGCAACTGGCAGCCTGATACTCTTACAGAAGACTTGGATCTCAGCTATCGTGCTCAGCTTAAGGGTTGGAAGTTTATCTATCTTAATGATGTTACTTCGCCTGCCGAATTGCCTGCAGATATCAATGCTCTTAAAACTCAGCAATTCCGTTGGACTAAAGGTGCTGTCGAAACAGCTATTAAAATGCTTCCAAGAGTAATGAAAGCTAAATTGCCTTGGAAAGTAAAATCTGAATGTTTTGTTCATTTATCCAGCAACATAGTATTTCCTTTTATTATTCTTGTTGCTTTGTTAAATGTTCCAATAGTTGTTATTAAAAATACTTTCGAAGGGTTCGATACATTTTATTCATTTATGTCTATATTTGTATTAGCATCAATTTCTACATTGCTTTTCTATACATTTGCTCAAAAGGCAATCCATTTGGACTGGCGTCGCCGTCTTTTGCTTTTCCCTGTGTTTTTGGCAGGTAGCATGGGTTTTGCCGTCAATAATACTAAAGCTGTTGTTGAAGCTTTAATCAGAAAACGCAGTGGTTTTGTTAGAACTCCTAAGGAAGGTGTAGTCGGCACAACAGCTAAACCAAAAGCTAAAAAATATATTCAAAAGAAAATCAGCTGGACAGTATTTGTTGAATTGTTCTTAGCGTTTTATTTCTTGATTGGTATCGGAATCTCTGCATATCATTTGGAAATCGCTGCAATTCCTTTCCAATTACTCTTCTTGATGGGTTTTGGTACTGTCGGCTATATGTCGCTTCGCCATGCTTTAGGCAGAGGTTGATAATATTTAGACATAGATTAAAACAAAAAAGCTGTCGAATTTTGGTACGACAGCTTTTTTTTATTTATTTAAATTAGAATTGATTTAGAATTCTAATATCATTTTCATAAAGAGCTCTAATATCATCAATACCAGTACGAAGAAGAGCAACTCGTTCTATACCGAAACCGAAAGCATAACCAGTAAATTCTTCCGGATCGATACCACCAGATTTCAAAACATTAGGATGCACCATACCGCAACCGCATATTTCGAGCCATCCGCTATGCTTGCACACTCTACAGCCTTTTCCGCCACAAAGGAAGCAAGATATATCCATCTCTGCACTAGGCTCGGTGAAGGGGAAGTAAGAGGGGCGGAATCTGAATTTAGAATTTTCGCCATACATTCTTTTGGCAAATACCATCATAGTTGCCTTAAGCTCAGCAAAGCTCACGTTTTTATCTATATATAATCCTTCAATTTGATGAAATTCTGCAAGTGAGCGCACTGATATTGCTTCGTTGCGATATACTCTGCCTGGCATGATACATCTAATTGGAGGTTTTTGAGATTGCATCACTCTAATCTGAACAGGAGAAGTGTGTGTGCGCAATAATAATTCTTTATCAGATTTGATAAAGAAAGTATCTTGCATATCGCGGGCAGGATGGTCGGGTTGGAAATTAAGGGCATCAAAATTGTGATATCCATCTTCTATTTCCGGACCTTCAGCAATAGCAAAGCCCATGCTTTCAAACACAGCAACCATTTCGTCGAGAGTTTGTCTAATTGGATGGATAGAGCCAGCAAAACCGGTTCTACCTGGAAGAGACAAATCGATATCCGGAGTAGACTGAGCAGAATTTTCAAAATTATCTTTACGCGATTTGAATTCAGATTCTGCAAATTGGCGAAGAAGGTTTAGTTCTTTGCCGGCTAAAGGTTTTTCTTCGGGAGAAACAGATTTCAATTGGTCGAAAAGAGCTTGAAGAGTACCTTTTTTGACAAGATGAGTCAATCTAAATTTTTCTAAAGATTCTATGGTATCGACAGCATTAAGAGCATGTTCGATTTCAATTCTAAGATTTTTAATTTGGTCAATCATAATAAAAAGCCAATATTAAGGAAAAAAGATGCAATATAAAAAAAAGGTATGATAAAATAAAAAAAAACCTGAAAAGCAGAAGGCTCAACAGGTTTTTTTTTGAAATTGATAAAGGGCTATTTAATAGCTTGCTTTACAATAGCAGTAAAGATTTCGGGTTTATTCATAGCGAAATCAGCAAGAACCTTACGGTTGATGTTGATATTATTTTCTTTCAAAGCATGAATAAGTCTCGAATAAGTAGTGCCGTTTAATCTTGCAGCAGCATTTATACGAACAATCCAAAGGCTTCTATATTGGCGTTTTTTGAGTTTTCTGCCAACGAAAGCATGAAGAAGACCTTTTTCAATGTGATTTTTCGCAACAGTCCAAACATTTTTTCTTAAACCCCAGTAGCCTTTAGCTAGTTTGAGCATTTTTTTGCGTCTGGCGCGCGAAGCTACTTTATTGACTGATCTTGGCATATTAATCCTTAAAAATTATTTAACATAATCGGCTGAGGGAGAGCTTCTTTCCCATTCGCCTAAGAAAAAAAACCTATTTAATAGAGCGCAGGCATGCGCTTTAGCAAAGAATTAGCCCATGGCGAGCATTCTAGCAACGCGTTTGTGATCGACTTCAGATACAAGAGTTGAAGTTCTCAAATCTCTTTTTCTCTTTGGCGATTTTTTAGTTAAAATATGGCTATGATAAGCCTTTTCGCGTTTGAATCTACCACTTGCCGTTGTTTTGAAGCGTTTCTTTGCTGAGCCGCTTGATTTCATCTTTGGCATTTTAAATCCCTGCCCTTTGATCAAAATATAACAAAACACGAACTACAAATTTAGCTAAAAAACTGCATATTCGAAAACTATTTTTTAACGGTTTTGATTTTATTCTTATCAGGAGCCAAAATTACTGATAAATTCTTGCCTTCAAACTTCAATGCTTGATCAACTTTTGTGATATCTTGCATTGCTTCGACAAATTTTTCGAGTAATTCTTTGCCTATTTCCTGATGTGTGATTTCGCGACCGCGGAACATAACAGTAGCCTTCACTTTGTTTCCGTCTTCAATAAAGCTGCGAGCATGCTTTACTTTGAAGTTGAAGTCATGTGTTGCTGTACGCCATTTGAATCGAACTTCTTTCATTTGCTGTTGCTGAAGATTTTTCTTCTGCTGCTTTTCTTTTTTCTGAAGTTCATAAAGAAACTTACCGTAATCAATTATTTTGCATACGGGCGGAGTGGCTTGCGGTGCGATTTCTACTAAATCCATTTCGCGCTCTTCAGCTATTTTTATAGCTTCTTGACGTGTCAATATTCCGAGCATGTTGCCTTCGGCATCAACCACTCTGAGTTCTGGAACGCGAATTTCATGATTAATTCTATGCTTGCGGGGCGCTTCTTTTATGTTTTTCCCTGCAGCTGGTGTTAAATGCGAAAAAAATATAGACTTCAATTAAACCCTTCTATATTGTAAATAATTATATTAATTAGACAAATAAATATATTTATCTAAACTAATTTAAGAAATTTAATGGATTTATAGAAACTTTTTTTTTATTTTTTGCATTTTTGTATTATAAAATTTGTAAAATTGTTGAATTATGCTTTTTTAGGATTGATTAATGAGTGTTTTGCTTCAGACTATTGGTTTGCTTTTGTTATCAAATGTGTTTATGACCTTTGCTTGGTATTCTCATCTTAAAAATTTGAATGATAAAAAATGGTATATTGCTGCTCTTGCAAGTTGGGCTATTGCTCTTTTCGAGTATTTGATTCAGGTGCCTGCCAATAGAATTGGATATACACAATTCAATCTGGCTCAACTTAAAATATTGCAGGAAGTAATTACTTTGGCTGTCTTTATTCCTTTTGCAATGTTTTATATGAACCAACAGATAAAACTTGATTATCTTTGGGCTGCACTATGTCTGATGGGTGCAGTTTATTTTATTTTTAGAGCTTAATTTACTTTTCTGTTTTACAATATCAATTGCGGTTTTTCGCCTTTATTTGTATATTTTTACGGGGCATTTGCAAATGGAAGATCAAGTTTTTTTTGATACTGATAAGTATGCTAAAGTTTTAGTCGTTGATGATCAGCTACCCTTTTTAAGGCTGTTTTCTAAGTTTTTCGACTCTAAAATTTATGATGTTCGCTCTGCTTCTTCGGGGCAACAAGCATTAGACATACTTCAACACGAAGACGGCTTCGATTTGATCGTATTAGACGTTATGATGCCTAATATGAATGGATTTGAAGTTTGCAAAGCTGTCAGAGAAAAATTTACTCTATTCCAACTTCCTATACTTTTTTTGACTGCTGCTAAGGATACTGATAGCGTCGTCAAAGGCTTTTCATTGGGTGCTAATGATTTTGTGGCTAAGCCTTTCGAAGCTGCCGAGCTAATTGCACGCTCCCAGACACTTATCAAATTGAAAAAATTATACGAGACTAATGCTCAATTGCACTCCGAATTGGATGCCAAAAATAAGTTTTTGCAAATGAATATTCATGATCTTAAAAATCCTTTGACATCAATATCTATGCTTGCTGAGCTTGTCAAAAACGATCTTCAAGACGAAGATAATCCTAGAAATTTGGAAATGATTATTAAATCTTCGGATTTTATGCTTACTTTGGTCGATCAAATACTTG
>CAZBNQ010000138.1:0-7350 GCA_964493035.1 uncultured Hyphomicrobiales bacterium
TTACACCTTCTTTTTTTCTAATTCTCTCTTCAATTTTATCATATAATTCTTGAGAAATACTTCCTATCATCCTCAATGATTTTCTTTCTTTCTTAATATCAATCAATTTGATGTCAGGAAGTTGAGCATTATCAGCTCGATTATTTATTTCAAGAAGTTTATATCTTCTGTTCAATACATTTTGCATACTTTCGACAGATGGAGTTGCAGAACCTAAAAGCACAACAGAATTCTCAATTTTACCACGCATTATTGCACAATCGCGAGCATGATATCTTGGGCTGGGCGATTCTTGCTTATAAGAAGATTCATGCTCTTCATCTACTACAATCAGTCCTATGTTTTTCAATGGTGCAAAAAGCCCGGATCGCGCACCTATAACAATCCTTGCTTTACCTTCCGAAGCTAATTTCCAAGCATCAAACCTCTCGCCTTGCGACATTTTGCTGTGAAACACAGCTAACTTGCCCGGAAAAGCCATGCTAAACCTATCAATAAGCTGTGGAGTTAGTGCAATTTCCGGTACGAGCAGCAATGCATTACGCCCATGATTCAAACAATGCTCGATAGCATGAATATAAACCAGAGTTTTTCCGCTTCCGGTTACTCCCTTCAAAAGATATACGGAAAAATCATTTTTATCTAATGCTTTCTTTAGTTCATTTGAGCAATATTCTTGTTCATCGGTCAATTGCAATAAAGCTTCATTTTTCTTGGCAAGCCCACCGGCCTGAAATAATGCATTTCGATTTTCCTGAATACAATGCTCTTCGATATATCCTTTCTTTATCAAAGCTTTTAAGATTGAATAAATTGATGAATTATCTTCATTTAAATGCTTAGCAGGAACTTGCTCAAGCCCATTTTTTTGCGAAATAAATATTTTTGAAAGCAGATCTGCTTGTTTTGGTGCATTTCTATCTAATTCATCAAATATCGATGATAAGCTTTTCTCATCATCAATAATGGATTTCGGTATCCTATATGCTTTAATAATTTTTTCTTTGACTTGCTTTTCGATTACTCTTTCGCAGAAAATAATTCCGGCTTCTTCTAAAGCATTTACTTGTGCAGATACTGAATCTACTCCCAACCTTTGCTCGAGATAGCCAAGAGTAATTGGACCGCTGTGCTCCATCAATTCTTTTAGCAATAAATACCTTTTTGGAGCTCTTTTGTTCAATTGTTCAAGTTCATCTTTATCTAATACTTTTTGAATAGATATTTTTAATACACTTTGGGGAGACATGCCTTGTGGCAAAGCAGCTTTTAGAGCTTCGCCATAAGAACAAAAGTAATAATCAGAAATCCATTTGCAAAGCCTAAGCATATTATCATCAAAAACAGGTTTTTCGTCGAGCAGTTCAATTACATTTTTTATATTGAAATTAGTATCAACGGTATCATCAAAATCAACAATAATACCAGTCAAGCTCCTTTTGCCAAAAGGAACTAAAGCTCTTCTCCCAATCAAGCTATCATCTTTCGAATCAAAATCCAGATTATAAGAAAATAAATTTTCTGAAGCTATAGGAAGCGCTATTTTTATTTTAATATTCATTATTATCTTAAAATTAATTAAGTTTAAAATCGTAAAATACACAGGTTTCAATAATAATAATAATCATTGAATCTTGCAAACAATGAAAGGAAAGTTTGGAATGAGACAGATGAAAAAAATTGCAATCGGTATTGTTTTTGTTTTCACAGCATTTTCGGCTCAAGCTTGCAGCTGCAGCGAAAAGGATATGGCAAGCATATATACTGAATCCAACACAAGTACGGCTGTCAATCAAAATGATATATCAAGCTCGAGGCAAAATGCAATTACTCGTGCAGTACAAAAGTGCTCACCGGCGGTGGTCGGGATCAACGTTACAGAAGTGCGTCAAGTTACTTATAGAGATCCATTTTTCGATAGTCCTTTTGGAGACGACCCGATATTCGAACGTTTCCGCAGAATGTTTGGCGGTGGCGATAGAACAAGAAAATATAAAGTCCAAGGTTTAGGCTCAGGTTATATTATTTCTTCGGATGGATATATTCTCACAAACCACCACGTAGCAGGTAATGCCAGCAAAATAGTTGTTACTCTCTCCGGTGGCGAAAAGTATGATGCTGAAATTATTGGCAGTGATATGGCTAGCGATGTTGCATTGTTGAAAATTGATGCAAAAAATCTTCCTTTCCTCACTTTAGGAAACTCCGATAATGTACTCGTTGGCGAATGGTCAATTGCTTTTGGCAATCCATTTGGTCTGTTTGATAAAAATGCAAAACCAACAGTAACTGTTGGAGTTGTATCTAATATCGGAGTCAATTTTGTTCAGGAAGATAATCCTAATTTTCGTGTATATAAAGGAATGATACAAACCGATGCTGCAATCAGCTCTGGCAATAGTGGTGGTCCTTTAGTAAATTCACTTGGCGAAGTGATTGGAATGAATACAGTTATTTTCTCCACAGCACAGTCCAATCAAGGAGCCGGAAGTATTGGCATTGGATTTGCTATCCCCATTAATCGTGTGAAAAATATTGTCGACAAACTTAAAAAAGATAAAAAAATCGACCGTGATTTCTATGTCGGTATGGACGTAAGAGAAATCGATGAAGAAATTGCAAAATATTTGAAAACAGACAAAAAAGATGGTGTTGTTGTATTTTCTGTTGAAAGAAATTCCGCAGCAGACCAAGCCGGAATCGAACCCGGTGATATAATTTTGGCTGTCAATGGCGAGCACGTTGTAAAACCAGACGACTTCTGGGTGGAAATTGGCGACGGCACCACAGGCGAAAAAATGAAAATTGATGTCCTTCGCGGTGATGAAAAATTATCTAAAACTCTTGAATTGAAACAAAGAAAAGGCAGATAGTGGAAAATGCTAATATTGCTGTGTTGGCAGCAGATAATTTGATTAAAAAGTATAAACAACGAGTGGTTGTCAAAGGTGTAAGCATTGAGATCAAGCAAGGCGAAATTGTCGGCTTGCTTGGTCCTAATGGTGCTGGCAAAACTACCACTTTCTATATGATTGTCGGTATGATTAAACCTAATTCTGGCAAAGTGGTTCTCAACTCTGCTGAAATTACAGGCAAACCTATGTATAAAAGATCTCGCTTGGGTATCAGTTATCTGCCCCAAGAAGCTTCTATTTTTAGAAAAATGTCTGTCGAAAATAATATTAAAGCTATACTCCAGCTTCAACCGCTAACAAGAAAACAAAGAAAAGAAAAACTCGAGGAGTTGCTCGAGAGCTTTGGTATTACTCATATTAGAAAAAGCAAGGGCTATATGCTTTCCGGCGGCGAACGCCGTCGCTGCGAAATTGCGCGAACCCTCGCTGCCAATCCTAAATTCATTCTTCTCGACGAGCCATTCGCCGGCATTGATCCAATTGCTGTCGAAGATATTATGCAGATTGTCAGAAAATTGAAAAAACAAGGTATTGGTGTGCTAATCACAGACCATAACGTTCACGAAACTCTCTCTATTACCGATAGAGCCTATATTTTGATTGATGGTAATATTTATATTTCCGGTACTGCAGAAGATATTGCTTCCAATGAAGAAGTAAGAAAAAGATACCTTGGCGAAACTTTCAAATTGGAGCGCTACGAAGAATAATTTTTTTTTAATACAATTTATTTATTCTTTTTTCGCTTATACAATTTAAGATATTTTTTTGGGTAAATTGTTTAATCGGACTTAACTTTTTCAGGTTTTATCCGATATAAAATATGATAATATTGATTAATAAATAAATTTCAGGCAAGAAGATGAGCGATATCAACCCAATGCCTCAATTGGATCCGGAAACACAGGAAATGATTCGTTCGTTTGTATCTGAATCTATTGATTCTCTCGATACAAATGAACCTTTAGTGGACAATCTCAGGCTCGAAGATAATTCGGAATATGTTAATGCTATTTTTAGAGTCTTTCATACTCTAAAAGGCTTGTCAGGCTTTTTTGAAATGTATGTTATCAATAAAGTTACTCACGAAGCCGAAACCCTTCTCGATATTATGAGAAAACAAAATAGAAAGCAATCTGAAGACTTGCTCTCTGTTATTTATTCTACTTTCGACTTCCTTAGAGATTTGCTCCAAAGAGTAAATTCTTACTTTACTGATGTAAGCGCCGAACCCGAAGCTGAAGATATGATCTTGATTCTTAAAGATGCTATCGAAAGAGTTAAAAATCCTCTTCCCGACGAAGATGAATTTGCCGATTCAGAACCTACTCCTGTTTCTATTTCCGAAGATGAATTCTTCAACTTTGATAATGTCGAACAAACTGCTCAGACTAGCACTCCTGTTGTTGAAGAGTTTTCTGCTCCTATTCCTGAAATTCTTAATGCTAAACCTAGTGTTGCAGAGCCATCCGAAAACCTCGAATCGTTTGTCAATAACGATATGATGGATCAATATATTACAAGTGCTACTGAGTTGATCGATTTATCTGAAAATAATTTATTGATTTTAGAAAAAGAACCTGAAAATTACGCTCTCGTTGCCGAAACATTTGGTGCTATCCATAGTCTCAAAGGCAACTCCGGGTTTATGGGCTTGTCCGAAATCGAAGAAATTTCTATTGAAATGGAAACTATTCTCGACTCTGTGAGAAATAAAGAATTGCAGATCGATCAGACTGTAGTAACCATTCTATTAAGCAATATTGAAACAATTCGCGATAGAATTGGCAAAATGAGCCATAAAGTTGCTATCACTGATGTTCAGCACGATCATAAGGCTGAGCCTCTCGTTGCAAATGTCGTTACTCAGGTGGCTACTCAAAAAGTTGAAGAAATAGAAACTATTCAAAATATTCATGATGAGTATGATGAAGAGGAAGAAGAGCAAAGCCCTCAATTAATTCCTCCTCAAGATACTAAACCAAAATCTGCAGCAGTAGCGCCGCAAGCAGTGCCACAAGCAGCAGCTCCTAAAGCTCCGCCCAAACAGCCCCAAATGACTCAAATGCAGAAAAAAGACATTAGAGTGGAAACCGTTAAAATCGATAAATTATTCGATTTGGTTGGCGAGCTTATTACTATCGAAACTATGGTAACTAATAGCCCTGACTTGTCGGGTCTTACATTGCCAAACTTTACAAAATCAGCTTCAATGCTCAATAAAATTACTCGTGAGCTGCAAGAAATTACTATGTCTGTGCGTATGATGCCCCTCGAAGGTCTTTTCAATAAGATGAAGAGATTAGTTAGAGACGTCTCATTGAAAATGGATAAAAAAGTTAATTTCGAAGTATCTGGTCAGGAAACTGAAATGGACAAAAATGTGATCGACGAAATCGCTGATCCACTTGTTCATATTCTTCGAAATGCTATTGATCATGGTATCGAATCGCCTAGTGTGCGTAAGCAAAAAGGTAAACATGAAATTGGCAATATTTCTCTAAAAGCTAGATATGAAGGCAATGAAATACTTATCATCGTCAAAGACGACGGTGCAGGTATCAATAGAGAAAAAGTACTCAAAAAAGCTATAGAAAAAGGTATTGTAACTACTGCTCCCGAAAAAATGAGCGATAAAGATGTTTATATGCTTGTTTTTGAACCAGGATTTTCGACTGCCGATAAAGTAACTGATATTTCTGGACGCGGTGTCGGGATGGATGTTGTAAAGAAAAATCTTGAAAAGCTCCATGGATCAGTCGATGTTACTAGTACTTTAGAAAGAGGCTCTACTTTTACTTTGAGGATTCCACTCACTTTGGCTATTATGGAAGCAATGGTTATCCGAGTTGGCAATGCCAGATATGCACTCCCATTATTAGCTGTGACAGAGTCTTTCAGAACAAATCTGAAAAATATTACCAAAACAATGGACGGACTCGAGGTTGTTAAGATCAGAGAAGAAGTATTACCGGTAATTCGCCTTCATGAATTGTTCAAAAAACAACCTGACAGCAAAGATTTAGACAAAGGAATTCTTATTATTATTGAGTCTCGCGAAAAACAAGTTGCACTATTTGCAGACGAAATTGTGGGACAGCAGCAAGCAGTAATTAAAGGCTTGTCCGATTATATAGGCAAAGTGCCCGGAATTACTGGTTGTATGATACTTGGAGATGGCGGCATCGGACTTATTTTGGATATCGAAAGTCTGATTGAAATGTCTGAAACTAATTTGGCAGAAGCATTTATTTAAGAAATTACAGGATAAATTATGTCTGTAGCAGAAGAAATTATTGAAAATGAAGATATTTATCTAGACGAAGATGAGAATACGCTTAAAGATAGATATCTGACCTTTAAGCTTGGAACCGAACAATATGCTTTCGAAATTAAATATGTAACAGAAATTATCGGTATCCAAAAAATTACTGAAGTTCCTAATATAAAAGAATATGTTAAGGGCATCATTAATTTGCGTGGTATCATATATCCTGTGGTCGAAGTGAGAAAACGCTTTTGCATGCCAGAAATCGATTACGACGACCGCACTTGTATTATCGTTGTTACTCTTAATAATACAGGTATAGGGCTGATAGTCGATGAAGTTGCTGAAGTGCTTACTATTCTTCCAAAACAAATTTCACCGCCACCTCAAACTAATAAAGGCTCTCAAAGCAGATTTATTAACGGTATCGGTAAAATCGGCGACCAAGTTAAAATTATGCTCGACATCCATAAACTTTTATATGATGAACTAAAACAAGAAAAAGAAAAAGAGTGATTTTGATTAGAAACGGAATGATTTTTTCATTACCGTTTCTTTTGTTTTGATAATATTGTTATCGAATAAAATAAACTTAATGTTTATACATTATTAGTTTTATTCGATTATTTGTTTATAATACTTTCGGTAGCTAAATGGGCAAATTTGACGCAAAAGTAGATTATAATGAAATAAAATCTAATGATTTTATTGAGATTAGCGATGATGAGTTCCAAAAACTCAGAGATTTTGTTTATAAACAAATTGGTATAAACCTTACCATCGAAAAACGTAATCTTTTGATGGGCAGACTTCAAAAAGTTTTGCGCAGGCTCAAGCTCCGCAGCTTTACTGAATATTACCATTTTGTGGTTGCCGATAAAACCGGCGAGGCTCTTAGCGAATTAGCTAATACTATTTCTACCAATCATACTTTCTTCGGTCGTGAAAGTGACCACTTCGACTTCTTTGTTCATAAAGCTTTGCCAGAAATTATCGATAGATGTGTTAAAACTGGTACTAATGATATTCGTATCTGGAGTGCCGGATGCTCTACTGGCGAAGAGCCTTATACTCTTGCTATGCTCATGATGGAGCATCTCGGGTCTAATTATTCTAAATTCTCTGCTGGAGTGCTAGCTACTGATATATCTTTAAATGCTCTCTCCA
>CAZBNQ010000139.1:0-7348 GCA_964493035.1 uncultured Hyphomicrobiales bacterium
ATGATATTAAGCTTATCTAAAGATTTTGTGACCAAATTTGTGAAGCAATATGAAGGAATTACAGGTTGGTTGGATGCCGAAACTCAATTTACTGTAACCAAAATTGATATAAAGTTAGAGAATGCTGTAGCATTTGCCACATTAGATTTATTAGCAAAGAATAATAGCTGGGGAGTAGATGTAGTTTTAAAGACAGATTGCTTGCTGGAATTCGAAATAAAAGATAACGAGTTGTATGTTGGTATCGAACCATTTAATATATCGCCTGTAGTAAGTTCGGGATGGGCTTTATCGACATTTGATGAAGTGATTGCAGATATTATAAAAGTAAATTTAGGAAGTTTGCGCGACAACTTTCCTCCAATCAAAATGCCGGTAGATTTCAATAATTCAATGAAATTGGCAGGTGTGAATATAAATGTGAAAGATAAAGTTAATTTATTGATACAATCGCCCGATAAAATAATTGATTATACATTGAAACTTAGAGATATTATGATAAGCTCTTCAGGAGTAATTGTTCCATTTAATCTTGAAAAAATAAATATTAAATAGTATGAGTATAAAGATAGAAAAATTGATAGGGAATTTATCTATATCTGCATCAAAATGGCAGATAAAAATATTTCTTAGTATGTTTGCTTTTACAATTGTAATTGCAGTGATTATGTTTACTCAGGTATTAGTAGACGAGCTAATTCAGAGAGAACAAAAAATGATTAGATTTTATGCAAACATATATAAACAATATTTCGATCCTAATACTAAAATTGAAGATTTTTTGTTTTTCTTAGATGAAATTCCAACCACTTTATCATTTCCAATTATAATTACTGATGCTCAAGATAACCCTTTAGAGGAATTCGAATCATATACTTTGAATGTAGATTTGGACAAAAGCAAATCAATAGCAGAGCAGAGGCAATATTTAGTTAATTATATAAAAAAGATGGCAAAAAACTACCCACCAGTAATAATAACTGACAGCGAAGGAAATGTATTAAATAAATTCTACTACACTCATTCAGCATTGATCGACAAGCTTAGGTATTTTCCTTTGGTGGCTATGCTTACAATTGCTGCATTCATTTTTGTAGGATATGTTGCATTTAGTAACGTTAGGAGAAATGAGCAGTCAAAAGTATGGGTTGGGATGGCACGCGAAGCCGCACATCAACTTGGAACACCATTATCAAGTTTGCTTGCATGGATTGAAATTCTAAAGTTTAGCAAAGATGATCCGATTCAAATAGAGGATACCTTGTATGAGATGGAAAATGATATTAATCGATTACAGATTATAACAACAAGGTTTTCCAAAATTGGTTCTATGCCTGAAATGGAAAGACAAAGCTTGGCAGACTTGATTGAAGAAGTATGTCTATATTTTGAAAAGAGATTGCCTCATTTAGGCAGGAAAGTTGAAATTATTAGAGAATTTGACGATCCGCTTATGGGCAATTATAATACAGATTTGATGGCTTGGGTATTCGAAAATTTAATTAAAAATGCTGCTGAAGCTATTGATGAAAAACATGGTACTATTCGAATTTCTGGCAAAATAAGCTATGGCAAAAAAATCACAATCTATGTGATTGATAGTGGCAAGGGGATGAGTGCTAAATTAAAAAGGCAAATTTTCCATCCGGGATTTACTACCAAAAAACGTGGTTGGGGATTGGGACTTAGCTTGGCTAAAAGAATTGTGGAAGAATATCATCATGGCAAAATTTTTGTGAAAGACAGTACTCTAAGCAAAGGAACTACTTTTGCTATTGAATTGCCTTTGGTGCAACTCGAAGAAAAGCATACTAAAGAGTCTTATTAATATTAATTTTAATAAGATTAAATAGTTAATAGATGTTCATATAACAATAAAAATAAATTATTTACTTTTTATCCATTAGGGATTATTTTTTAATCGATCAGGGTTGATGCAATGAAAAAGATGAACACATTAAGCATTTTCTGGAAAATAATTTTTCCATTCTTGAGTGGTTTCCTACTGATAATTCTATTCTTCTATTTTTTCATATTACCAGTATTTGGCGATAACATGATGGAAAATAAGAAAAAGCAATTGAATTATGTTGTGGATATGTTTCACTCGAGTCTATCGAAATATTCCAAAGACGTAAAAGAAGGTAAAATCGACGAGAAAACGGCTAAGGAACAAGCTCTGAAGTATCTGTCAGCTATGAGATTCGACACAACGAACTACGTTTTTGTTTTTGATAACAATACTTTTATTTTTCATGTCAACCCAAAAAATATTGGAAAGCCACTAGATTCTTTTAAAGACAAAAATCAAAAGAAATTTATGGTTGAGATGGTTGAGATCTTAAAGAGCAATAAAGATGGATATGTAGATTATTTATTCCCCAAACCAGGAAAGGATACTACTGCCTATCCAAAATTGTCTTATATAAAGAAATTTGATGATTGGGGATGGTATTTGGGAGCCGGTGTATATATAGATGATGTCGAAGATGAAATGTCGAGTATCACTAATTTCTCAATGTTATCTTTTGCATTGATCATTGCTCTGCTTATTGTTGTCTTTATTCTTTTAATAAATAGAATAATCAAGAAGCCAATTCAAAGTTTGGATGAGGCTGCAAAAGAAATTGCTAATGGAAATTTGGATATTAAAATACTCACCAAATCCAGAGATGAAATTGGTTCTCTGGGGAATGCATTCGAAACAGTTCTCACTAATCTCAAAGCATTGATTAATGAAATAACTGTGCTTAACGATAAAATGTATGAAGGCAAATTGGATTATAGAGCCAATGTTGGCAATTTGGGTGGTGGATACGCAGAAATTGTTTATGGTATAAATACTACCGTTCAAAATTTGGTTGATCCACTTAAAATTTCATCTGAATATATGGATAGAATTTCTAAGGGTGATTTGCCTGATAAAATTACTAAAGCATATAAAGGCGATTTTGAAAAAATCAAACTTAGTATTAATACTTGTATTGATGCCATTAAATTATTGGTGACTGATGCAAATCAGATGGCTGTAGCTGCCGAAGATGGCAATTTGTCATTTAGAGCTAATCCTACCAATCATGGTGGAGATTTCAAAGAGATTATTATTGGAATGAATAAAACATTCGATAATGTTTTAAAACCTCTTAATGCTGCTTCAAAGTTCCTTCAGGAAGTAGCTTCCGGTAGCGAATCTTTATCTCAAATAAATGATGATTACAAAGGTGATTATAACATTATCAAAGAAAATGTTAATATGCTCGCTTCAATTTTGTTGAATTTGATAGAAAATATTTCACTATTGATTAACTCAACAGAAAATGGCAATTTGAGTGTGAGAGCTGATGCGGCCAAATTCCAAGGAAAATGGAATTGGATTATTAATGGTATGAATGAAATGATTAATGGTGTTATTAAGCCTATAAATGAAGCAAATAGAGTGTTGAATTTGATAAGTAGTGGTGTAGTAAGTGAAAAAATTACTGCTGAATTTAAAGGTGATTTCAACGAAATGAAGAATTCTGTTAATAACCTTTATAGTTGGTTAAACCAACTTATCGAATATGTAACTAAAATTGCGAATGGTGATATGTCTGCTCATATTGATAAAGCATCAGATAAAGATGAAATTCACCAATGGTTGGTCTTATTAAAGCATAATATAGAGTCATTGACTAATGATGTAAATATGCTTGCCAATAGTGCTGTTGCCGGCGAGCTAAGTGTTAGAGTTAAGTCTGATAAGCATTCCGGCGAATATAAGAAAATTGTGGAAGGATTCAATAATACAATTGATAGTATTTTGCAACCTGTTAATGAAGCTGTCGGAATTTTGAAACTTATGGCGGATGGTGATCTTTCTCAATTGATTTTGGCTGATTACAAGGGCGATCATGAAATATTAAAAGATGCTTTGAACCAATCTTTGGATTCTTTAAACAGATTGCTTACTGAGGTGGATAGGACTGTTGGAGAAGTTACTCGTGGTGCTCTCCAAGTATCTGATGCAAGTACTGCACTATCCCAAGGGGCAACCGAACAAGCAGCTTCATTAGAAGAAATAACCAGCTCGATGTCTGAAATAGCTTCTCAAACAAGGCATAATGCTGAAAACGCTAATATTGCCAATAGCCTTACTGTATCGGCAAAGGATTCTGCGGAAAAAGGTAAATCTGTGATGAGTGAATTGAACCTAGCTATGAATAATATTACAAAATCAAGCCATGATATTTCTAAGATTATTAAAGTAATTGAAGAAATTGCATTCCAAACTAATTTATTAGCATTAAATGCTGCAGTCGAGGCCGCTCGTGCAGGTCGTCATGGTAAGGGTTTTGCTGTTGTAGCTGAAGAAGTAAGAAATCTTGCAGCTCGAAGCGCTAATGCTGCCAAAGAAACTACTGAATTGATTGAAAATAGTATACGTACAGTCGAAAATGGAATGATGCTTTCCACAAGAACTACTGAAGTGCTTGAAGAAATTTATTCAGGATCAGTCAAGTCTGCAGATATTGTGCAACAAATTGCTGAACTTTCTAACGAACAAGCAATGGCAATTTCTCAGATCAACGAAGGTCTTATGCAGATTGATAAAGTTACGCAAACAAATACTGCAAGCGCCGAAGAATCTGCTTCCGCTTCTGAAGAATTATCAGGTCAAGCATCAGCTCTTAGAAATATGCTTAGCCGTTTCAAATTAAAACAAGAGCATAATGACTATGATGATTATCAAGATTATAGCCAATACCATAATCTCGAAGAAGAATTTACTTCTAATCGACGTAATAAACACTTATTAGGCGATTAGTACAAATTACTAAACTTGTAAATAATTATTAATTAATAGATGCTTGATCTTAAATGGTCAAGCATTTGTTTTTAATTAAATATCTATAAGTTTAATTATTTATACTTAAAAATAATTTAAATGAATGCTTTTTATAAATAGTTAGAAATTTGATGTAGCGTGTAATTTATTGTATTTATTAATTAAATCTTTTGTCTATTTTTGAAAATTCATTTATTTTAAATATATTAGTGTAAAAGTATAATTTAGGAATGATTATGGAATTTATTCTTAGACCTTGGCGAATTGAAGATGTAGACAGTTTAGTCGAGAATGCTAATAATATAAATATTGCAAAGTATTTGACAGATATGTTTCCTCATCCTTATACAAAAGAGAATGCAGTCAATTTTATTAATTACGCTAATTCTGATAATCCAATACATATTTTTGCTATTGAAGTAGACAACAAGGCAGTTGGAGGTATTGGAATTCATCCACAACACGATATTATGTGCAAAAATGCAGAATTAGGTTATTGGCTTGGAGAAAAATATTGGAATAATGGTATAATATCCGGTGCAATTAATCAAATGATTGACTTTGCATTTAAAAATTACGATATTATAAGGCTTTATGCTAGGCCATTTGGCAATAATATTGCTTCGCAAAGAGTATTAGAAAAAAATGGTTTTAGACTTGAAGCTCGAATTGAAAAAAATATATTTAAATATGATGAATTTTTAGATGAGTTAATTTATGCAGTTAGAAGGAGTAATATCTAGATGTTTAATAGAATTGAAAATTTTAAAGAAATGAAATTTGTAGGACTTAATAAAGAAATGTCCTTTGCTGAGCCAAAAGTTGTTGAGCTTTGGTCTAAATTTATGCCTTTGATTATACATTTAAAAAGAAAAAATTTAAATTTATATTCAGTAGAAGTATATTCTGATGACTTTTTTGAAAAATTTAATCCAATAAATAAATTTCAAAAATGGGCTTTGATTGAGGATGAAGGATTTAGTCTTGAAAGTATGAACTCATTTATAATAAATAATGGTTTATATGCAGTTTTCATTCATAGAGGTCACCCCAAAGATGGAATTAATACTTATAATTACATTTTCTTAGAATGGCTTCCAAACTCTGAATATTTATTAGATAACAGGCCACATTTTGCCGTTATGGGCGAGAAGTATAATAATAATTCTTCAGAATCAGAAGAAGAAATTTGGATACCAATCAGACCAAAAAATGATTAAGAAGGGATCAAACCTAAAGAAATCATAATAAAAATCGGTCCGTTGTATAATCCATGGATAAATATTCCAATTAATGTATTTGATGTTTTATAATATATATATGGTATGATTATCATTATTGGAACCAACATAATCATCAAATCTAATCCAAAAGGTAGATGAAAAATCAACCAAAGGAAAGAATTTATCCACCAAAATTTTGGGTTGCTATTATTTTGAATATAAGCTCGCCATAATAATTCTTCTCCAACAATATTAAAGAAAAACATTGGGAGCCATAAAAAAAGGAGAAATTTTTCGACTCCTACAAATGGTTTCATATTAAAAAACCACGGATTTGTTTCTAATGGTTTTAGATTTAGATTGGATAGTAATAAGTTAGCAAGAAAAAATACTAAACCACTTGTTATAAATGTTAAAATCAATCCTATAATAGCATATTGCCAATCTTTTTTCTGAAATAATTTGATTTTAGTTCGATAAAAAAATCATTGAAATTTTGTGGTTTAATTTTTAAATAAACAAAAATGAACATTGGTATAAAAAGAAAATACCCTGTGATAAACCAATATACCGCAGGATTGAATACAAAACTGGATTTTAAGAATTTGAATAAAGTAAACAATAATAAATAGAAATAAATAGTAAAGCCAGAATATATTCCGATAATTTTATATAATGAAAAATATGATGAATTCTGATTTGCCATTATATTTATTCCTTTATAAACAATATTGTGCGATTATTAATTCTGATAATATAAAGTCCGGGTGGAAGTATTGAAATGTCAGTATGTAAATCAGAGCAATTATTTTGAATATCCAACAACTTATGACCAAGAAGATTATAAATACCAATATTATTATTCAACAAATTTGGAGGAATAGTAATATGGGCAATGTTTTTAACGGGATTGGGATTTAAAGATAAAACTTGACTTTCTGAAATAATAATTTCAGTGTTATCATTTATAATATCTCTAATTGCAGACATTTTAAAATTTCTATCAGGATAATTAAAATCATCAGTCAATCCCCAGCAACCATAACGATTATAACCTGAGAAAAGAGTAAAATACATAGCTAATCCCCCGCCAATATTTTTCCATCCTTCAATATAATTGTATTTTAAGACATCTTTCATTTTGGAAGTACGATGAGATAATATTTGTGCATTAAGATTTGTCATATCAGCTCCCGAAGGAATGTGAGGACCACCTTCGTAAGAAGTACATCCACCGGGTAGTTGCCATTTTGAAGCCTTATCGATATTCACAAGAATCTGCTGACGTTTTCCCAAAGCG
>CAZBNQ010000140.1:0-7314 GCA_964493035.1 uncultured Hyphomicrobiales bacterium
AAAAGATAATTAATTGTTTTTCGTGATTGTATCATTGATAAAAATAAGGTGATTAAATTGGGAAAAACAATAACAGCATTGGCAACCCCACCGGGTGTTTCCGGAATGGCGGTAATAAGGCTATCAGGCGAAAAATCGATCGAAATTATTGATAAATGTTTTATGGGCAAGACAAGAATTGCCGATTGTAAGTCTCATACAATTCATTTCGGCAATATATTTCATGCCGGCAAACTAATAGATACAGTAACAGTAAGCGTATTCAAATCTCCACATTCATATACCGGCGAAGACGTAGTCGAAATTGGCTGCCATGGCGGAAATGTTATATATTCATTAATAATTGATGCACTTATTTCTTTGGGTGCCGAAATTGCAGAGCCCGGTGAGTTTACTCGTCGTGCCTTTATTAATGGAAAGTTAGATCTTGCTCAAGTAGAAGCTGTTGCAGATATTATTCACTCTAATTCTGTACCTGGTGCACAAACTTCTGCCAGACAATTAGTTGGAGAGTTTACCTGCAGAATGAAAAATCTTCGAAAAAGCTTGATGAGTGCGGCTTCGCTTCTCGAACTCGAACTTGATTTTGCCGATGAAGGATTTGAATTTGTATCCAAAGATTCTATAATTGATCAAATTAATGATGCAATAAATATTTGTAGAAATCTTTATAGTTCGTTCCATAGTGCAGAAATATTGAGAGAAGGTTTTTATGTAGGAATTGCAGGCTATCCAAATTCGGGAAAATCTACATTATTTAATTCTCTTCTAAGCAAAGAGCGCGCAATTGTTAGTCATATTCCCGGTACTACCAGAGATTACCTCGAAGAATCTTTGCTTATCAATGGAATTGGAGTGAAGCTAATTGATACCGCTGGCATAAGAGAATCGGATGATATTATCGAAATTCAGGGTATAGCCCTTGTAGAGTCAGTGCTGAAGCAGTCGGATATGATTTTGGTTATTAATGATGCATCCAAAGGTCTGCATTTTTCAGATAATTTATTTAATGAATTAAAAGCAAAATATCCAAATGCACATCCTCTGCTTATTCAAAATAAGATTGATTTGATCGATACAAAGGCTGAAGATTATATTTCGATATCTGCAAAGCATAAAATTGGAATTGAGGAATTAAAATCTAATATTGGCGAGTCTGCTTCAAACTCCGTTAATAGAGTTACTGATGTTTTGATTAATCAACGCCATTCTAAATTATTAAAACAAGTTTCAGAAATTTTAGAAAATTCAATTTTCGAAATTCGTAATGGTAAAGAAAACGAACTTATTGCTATTGATATTCGCGAAGCTTCAGCAAAGCTCGGCGATATAACAGGCGATAACTGGAACGAAGAAGTTTTGAATAATATTTTTGCTGCTTTTTGTATTGGTAAGTAAAATGTTCCACGTGGAACATTTTATTAGAAAAAATTTAGCTAAATTGCTAATGGTATTATGTGTGAATTAATAAGACTTTAATGAATACAGATAAATTTGATATTATCGTAATTGGCGGTGGTCATGCCGGCATAGAAGCTTCGTTTGTTGCATCACGTATGGGATGCAAAGTTGCTCTACTTACAATGAATCTCCAGACTATTGGAAAACCTTCTTGCAATCCTTCGATTGGCGGTACTGCCAAAGGGCATTTGGTCAAAGAAATTGATGCTCTCGGTGGTGCTATGGGGTTGCTTGCCGATAAAGGCGGGCTTTCTTTCAAAATGCTTAATGTTTCGAAAGGTCCTGCTGTTTGGTCGCCTCGCACTCAGATCGATAAGGATATGTATCCTAAATTTGCTCTCGAACTATTGAATGCTCAATCCAATCTTACTATTGTTGATGGTACTGCTATCGAAATTTTGATTAAAGAAGACAAAGTGCTTGGATTAGTCACTAATTCAAATGAAACTTTGTATGCTAAAGCAATTATTCTTTCTGCCGGTACTTTTTTGAATGGATTGATGTTTACTGGTACGAATACTTATAAGGGTGGTAGAGTTGGCGAACCAGCCTCTGAAAAAATTTCTGATCTCCTTGCTCATTATGGTTTTGAGAAAGGAAGACTAAAAACAGGTACTCCACCAAGAGTTCATGCCGATTCAATTGATTATTCCCAACTATCGGTTGCTCCGGGCGATGATAATCCAATTCCTTTTTCTTTCCGTACTGATAAAGTAGAAAATAGTTTGATCTGCTGGGGAACTCAAACTTCTGAACATACGCATGAAATATTGCGTACAGGTTTTGATAGATCTCCAATGTTTACCGGTAGAATTCAGGGAATAGGTCCTCGATATTGTCCTTCGATAGAAGATAAAATAGATAGGTTTGCCGAAAGAGATTCGCATAAGATATTACTCGAACCCGAGGGCTTGCATACAAAATCAGTATATGTAAATGGATTTTCTACTTCGCTTCCCGAAGATGTTCAGGAAAAAGGATTGAGATCTATTCCAGGATTAGAAAAATGTGAAATTATGAGATATGGCTATGCTATAGAATATGACTTCTTCTTGCCATATCAATTGAAATTTACTTTAGAAACAAAAGCAGTGGAAGGTTTATATTTTGCCGGACAAATTAATGGTACTTCCGGCTATGAAGAAGCTGCCGCTCAAGGATTGATTGCTGGTATTAATGCAGCTAATAAGATTCTTGACAAAGAAGAATTTTTATTGAAGAGATCAGAAGCTTATATTGGTGTTTTGATCGACGATTTGATAAATAAAAATTCTGAAGAACCATATAGAATATTTACTTCTTTAGCTGAATATAGATTGTTGCTTCGCCAGGATAATGCACTTCAAAGATTAATGAAATATGGTTTTGCTAATGGATTGATCGAAGAAAATGATTTTAAAAAAATTGAGAATAGAATAAATCTAACTCAATCTATATTAGAATTGGCAAAAACAATCAAATTGAAAGCAGATGTAGCTAATCCATATCTGGACGAAAAAGGCGAAACAACTATTATTGATACAACAAGTATATATCATCTCGCCAAAAGAGCAAAATGCAAGATCGATGAATTGATAAGACTATCTGGATCTGACGAGCAGATTCTTTTAGATGCTTTAGATGATGAAAAAATTATTGAACAATTAGAAATCGAAATAAAATACGAAGGTTATATTCAAAGGCAAAAGAAGGAGATTGAATACTTCTTAGAAAATGAGAATAAACGTATTCCAAAATCTTTCGACTACGACAAACTCAATTCAATTTCTACCGAAGCTCGCGAAAAACTTAAAAAAGTACGTCCTGCATCGCTCGGGCAGGCAAGTAGAATAGCCGGAGTATCAGCTTCGGATGTATCAATTTTATCACTATATTTAAGATAAAAATGTTCCACGTGGAACATTGAGGTTTTATGAAGAAAATAATAATAACCGGTGCAGCCAGTTTGTTGGGTGAGTATTTGGTGAGAACATTCTATAGAGAAACTGACTATGAATTGTTTCTTATATCTACTTTTCCAATGAATAATGTACCGGAAAGAATAATATATAAAAGAGTTGACACTTGGAATCCAAAAGAAATAAAACAAATTTGCTTGGATTACTTTCCGGATGTTGTAATTAATTGTGTTTCGATTAATGATATAGAAGAATGCGAGAAAGATCATAAAAAAGCTTGGGAGTTGAATGTAGATTTCTTCAAAGCTTTGGCTTCTGCTTCTAAAATTAGAGAAGCTCATTATATTGGATTCTCTTCGGAGTCTGTATTTGATATGACTAATGGTCCTAACCAAGAAAATGACATTCCTAAGCCTTGGTCATATTTCTCGAAAACAAAAATTGCTGCTGAAAATATTTGTAAATCCGAACTTAATAAGTTTACTTTGTTTAGAAATACCGAAACATTTGGCAAATCAAGCTATGGTCGCACAGACCTTATTTCAAAATTTATGCTTTTGCTTAGCCATAATGTTGAGTTTTATGCAAGCGATTCAATGTTTACTAATCCACTTTTTGCCGATGATGCAGCACGCGCCGTATTGAATTCTGTCGAGAGAGATCGTTATGGTTTCTATCATCTCGGTGGAAAGGATTATCTGAGCCATTTTCAAATTGCTGGCTCTGTGGCTAAAATCTTTGGTTACGATTCGGCTAATATTTTAAAACAAAATGCTGACGGAAAGACCTTTAAATCAGGTTTGGTCAATCTCAAAGCAGAAACTGATCTTAGAATTAAATTTTCTGACTTCGAAAATGCTCTTATTTCAATCAAACTTCAAACTGATTCAGCAAGTGACTTTGGGAGATAATTATGAAAAGTGCTAATAATGAATTTGTTGCTTTTACAAGCGATGTTATTGATTTTTTCAAAGAGTTGAAAGATAATAATAATAGAGAATGGTTTGCTGAACGTAAAAAATTCTATGATACCCAAGTTAAGACTGTTTCAGAACAGTTTGTATCAAAAATGAGCGAACTATTTGCTGCAAATAATCTTCCTTTCTTAGCTGATAAGAAACTGTCTTTGTTTAGAATCTATCGAGATATTAGGTTTTCTAAAAATAAGGATCCATATAAAACAAATATGGGGGCTTATTTTCTTTATACTCCTAATTTTGAAAAATATCACGACAAGTCTATGGGTATTTACTTCCATATAGAGCCGGGACAGTCTTTTATTGCGGGTGGGGTTTATCAATCCGAGCCAAAGCCTTTGAGAAAAATTAGAGAAAGAATCTATGAAGAATTCGATGATTTTCTCGCAATTATCAATAATCCAAAGTTTAAAAAGCATTTCTCGAGATTATTTGAGACAGATAAGCTAAAAAGAGCTCCAGTTGGTTTTGATTCCAATCATCCATCAGTCGAATATCTTAAATTAAAAGATTTGACAATGTATGACTTGATTGATGAAGACATTATTTGTAGTAAAAATTTGCCTGATATTATGATTGAAAAATCCATTGCGCTGCTCCCATACTTAGAATTTATGTTCGAAGCAGTAGATTATGAAGAATAATTGTGGCTATTGATATTTTTTTTATTAATTTGCTGATTGGATATTATAAATTAATATAAATGAATGAAATGCTAAGTCTTAGTTATAGCCGAGCCAATGAAATAATAAATTCTATCAAAGGCAAGGCAATTGCAGTTGTAGGCGATGTGATGCTCGATAGATATTTCTGGGGCTCAGTCTCAAGAGTATCTCCGGAAGCTCCTGTGCCGGTTATTGATTTGGAAAATGAAACTTATCATCTCGGCGGTGCTGCCAATGTGGCTAGCAACCTCAAAAGTCTTGGTGCCGAGCCTCTGCTTTGCGGTGTGGTTGGTTACGACCGCAGCGGTGAGCAGTTTACCGAAATTTGTAAGGATAATGGTATTAATCCCGAAGGTTTATACTTTGATGATGAACGACCAACTACTGTCAAAACTCGTATAATTGGTAATAACCAACAAATTGCCAGATTGGATAGAGAAACTCGTAACCAAATTCCGCACTCAGGCGAATTGTTTATTATGAGTGTACTGAAATCTTATAAAAATTTAGGCGGTATTATTTTTGAAGATTATGACAAAGGTACTATTTCTTCTTCTTTAATAAGAGAAATTTGCTTCTTTGCTAAGTCTGAATCTATTCCTGTATTTGTAGATCCAAAATTTTCAAACTTTTTCCATTATCATGAAGTTACTTTGTTCAAACCTAATAGAAAAGAAGCTGAAAAAGCTCTTAATATGGATATAAAAACAAAAGAAGACGTTGCCAAAGCTGGTAAAACTTTGATTGATAAGCTAAAAGCTAAAAATGTATTGATTACTTTGGGAAGCGAAGGCATGATGCTTTTCGAGGATAGTGGCGATGTATCGTCGGTTCCTACTAAAGCTCGTAAAGTTTCGGATGTGTCTGGTGCAGGCGATACAGCAATTGCAACTCTTTCTGCATCATATATTGCAGGAGCTAATATCAAAGAAGCTGCTACATTGGCTAATTATGCATCTGGTGTGGTCTGCGAAGAACCCGGTATTGTATCAATTAAACCCGATGATCTTCTTGATTCAATTAAAAATAATGAATGATAGGTTGGCTATATGCTTGTTACTTGGGAATTATTAAGAAATTTATGCGAAGAACAAAGAGCCTGCGGTAAGAAAATTGTTTTTACAAACGGCTGCTTTGATATTATTCATGCAGGTCATGTCAAATATCTGGAAGAAGCTAAAAAATTAGGCGATATTTTGGTATTAGGATTGAATAGCGACGACTCTGTAAGTAGATTGAAAGGTCCTTCGCGTCCTGTTAATAATCAAAATGATCGTGCTATTGTAATTTCTGCTCTTAAATCAATAGATTTTGTTGCAATTTTCGATCAAGATACACCATACGAACTTATCGGAGTAGTCCAACCGGATGTATTGGTAAAAGGTGGTGATTATAATCCTGATGATATTGTAGGCGCAGACATAGTAAGAGCCCGAGGCGGCAAAGTAGTAACCATTGATTTTGTGGAAGGCAAATCGACAAGCTCAATTATTGGAAAAATGCAGGCAAAATAAAATGAAAAAATCAGCAGTAATACTTGCTTTGATTGGCTTGCTCTCGATTTATTCTTGTGGAAACAAAGAAAGCAGCGGAAAAGTAAGTAATGAAATTAAGACTGTAAAGCAATTGGACGATAGAAAAGATACTAAAATGATTGATATAGAAATTGTCAATAAAGTGGAACACGATACTAAAGCTTATACTCAAGGATTGCTCTACCTTAATGGATTTTTATATGAATCGACAGGTATGCGCGGCGAAAGCAGCCTCAGGAAACTCGATATCAAAAATGGAGATGTCTTATCTAAATATGATCTTCCTTCTAATATTTTTGCAGAAGGTTTAGCTTGGATTGATAATCATTTTTATCAATTATCATGGACCGAAAAGACATGCTTTGTATATGACAAAAACTTTAAAAAAGTAAGAGAATTTTCTTACTTTGGCGAAGGCTGGGGATTATGCACTGATGGCAAAAATTTGATCATGAGCGATGGATCGAATCTTTTGAGAGTTATCAATCCTAAAGATTTTTCGACAATCAAGACTATTATTGTTTTGGATGAGAATAATTATCCGGTTACAAATTTGAACGAACTCGAAATGATTAACGGAAAATTATGGGCTAATATCTGGCAAAAGGATTTGATCGCTGTTATTGATACTGCCAGCGGAAAATTAGATTCTTATATTAATCTTGATAAATTAAGAAAAGAAGTGGAATCGAATCCCGAAGCAGAAGTTTCGAATGGAATTGCATATGATCCAAAAACTGACAGAATTTTCTTAACCGGAAAATATTGGCAGTATATG
>CAZBNQ010000141.1:0-7314 GCA_964493035.1 uncultured Hyphomicrobiales bacterium
AGCGTCCAAGCATTTATTTCAACCCTATCACCTATTTTATAACGGAACTTTACATATAATGTTTAAACAATAAAATAAATATTTTTTTTGACGTCAACAATAGAGTGATTAGTCAATCTATTTGAAAAAGATTATGAGTGATAAAAGAAATATTATAATGAATACTGCTTTAAAATTATTCAATCATAGCGGTATTGCTACTTCTACTGCAGATATTGCTAAATTTGCAAGTGTTGCTAATGGCACTTTGTTTCATTATTTTCCTACTAAAGATGAACTTATCAACACAATGTTTGCTGAATATAAAATTGAATATTTTCATGCTGTAACGGCAAATATTGACTTAGAACTTTCGATGAAATCAAAGTTAAGACGATTATGGCTTAATGCATTAGACTGGACACTCAACAATCCCGACAAACATAAATTTGTTCATTATTACTATAATTCACCACATGTATCTGACGCTAACCAAAAATTAGTCAATGATCAGCATCAATTTATCAAAAAAATATTCTCTACAGCGATTGAAAAGTCTATTATAAAAAACATACCTATAGACTATCTTTTGCTGCTTTGTTTGTCAAATATTAGTGCTAGTGCAGATTATATTCTTTCCAATATAGATTTGAAAGATGATTATGATTTTAAAGAATATTGTTTCGAAATTTTGTTTAATTCAATAAAATATTAATGGAGTATATATGAATAAAACTGCTTTAATAACAGGTGCATCAGGTGGGATTGGATATGAATTTGCCAAAATTGCAGCTGCCAACCATTTAAATCTTGTGCTAATTGCTCGCTCTGAAAACAAGCTTCAGCAATTAAAAAATGAGCTTGAATCTAAGTATTCTATTTCAGTTTTGATAATAGCCAAAGATCTTTCACTTGATAATGCAGCAAATGAAGTAATAAATGAACTGAATTCTCATTCAATCAATATCGATTACTTAGTTAATAATGCCGGATTTGGTGGTTATGGAAATTTTGTTGAGAGAGATATCAACAAAGATCTTAATATGATTGATTTGAATATAAAGGCATTAGTAAAATTGACGCATTTGTTATTGCCTCAGATGATCGAAAGAAAATCAGGAAAAATATTAAATGTTGCTTCTACTGCCGGATTTATGCCTGGTCCAAATATGGCGACTTATTTTGCCACTAAAGCCTTTGTTGTTTCTTTTAGTCAAGCTATTGCAAAAGAGCTTGAGAATACTGGCGTGACTGTTACTGCTCTTTGCCCTGGCCCGGTCGATACTGGATTTATTAGTGCCGGTGATTTAGAAGGTTCTAAGTTGTTTAAAAATTCGGATTCGCCTGAAAAAGTTGCTCAGATTGGATTTGATGCAATGATGAATGACGAGCTTATCTCTTTTACAAAATTTAAGTTTATGATAAATTGGATTGTTCCTCTAGTGCCACGTAAACTTTTACTATCTATCACCAAACAAATGGTAAATAAATAATCTCTATTATGATTAAAATAGAAAACTTACTTTTAAAAGCAAGTGTATAGTCCTTAATCTATATTCTTGCTTTTTCTTTTTTTTATTGAATTATATAGTTCGATAGAAGACTTTCAATAATTTTTAATAAAATAAAAGACATTTTTTTGCATCTAATATTTGTTTTTGAAATTAATCAAATTTTATGAATTGAACTGGGATGTATTGATGAAGCAAAGTAAACTTAAAAAAATGACTGTAGAAGAAGCAAATAATACAAATGAACTAATAGTTGTAGCTATTGGTGCTTCTGCCGGTGGACTTGAGGCTCTACAAGAATTTTTTAAGTCAGTACCCACTGATAGTGGGCTTGCTTATGTAGTCATCCAACATCTATCGCCGGATTATAAATCTATGATGGATGAGCTGCTTGCTCGGCAAACTTCCATGAAAATTTTTATTATCGAAGATGGAATGAGTATTGAGGCTAATTGTGTTTATTTAATTCCACCACGCAAAAATTTACTCATTTTTCATGATAAACTCTACCTAGAAGATTATAATATTAAAAAAGGATTAAATTTACCAATTGATATTTTCTTTAGATCATTAGCCATCGAAAAAGGTAAAAATTGTATAGGAATTATTCTATCCGGTACTGGCAGCGATGGCGCTTTGGGCACAAGAGCCATAAAAGAAGCCGGTGGAATGGTTATGGTACAAAATGAATCAACTGCTAAATTTGATGGTATGCCCAGAAGCTCAATTGCTACCGGATTAGTTGATTTCATCCTAGCTCCAGGTGAAATGCCGAATGCTTTAATTGAATATGTAAAACATCCTCTGATTAGAAAAAACAAATCTGTTGATAATATTTTGAACAATAATTATGATTCTTTGACTAAAATTATATTAATTCTAAGAGATTATTGTGGTATCGATTTTTCATATTACAAGGAAAACACGATCATCAGAAGACTCGAAAGAAGAGTCAGTATCAATAGATTCGATTCTTTGGAAGAATATTTGATCCTACTATCTCAGTCTGAAAAAGAAAAGGAAATATTATTTAGAGAACTTCTAATTGGCGTTACACGTTTTTTTAGAGATACTGAAGCTTTCAATAGTTTGAATGAAAATATTATTCCTCAAATTGCAAATTCTAATTCTAAATCAATTAGAATTTGGTCTACCGGCTGTTCTACTGGCGAAGAAGTGTATACCTTAGCTATGTTATTCAACGAATATTTTGAAAAGAATAATTATGAATGTGAGTTGAGGATTTTTGCTACTGATATAGACAGACACTCACTTAATATTGCAAGTCAAGGTATATATCCCGACAATATTGCTGCTGATGTAGATGCATATTTTTTAAACAAGTATTTCAATCGTATCGAATCAGGATTTCAAGTAAAAGACAACATTAGAAAAATGATTGTTTTTGCAACACATAACTTGCTAAAAGATCCTCCATTTTCAAAATTGGATATGATTATATGCAGAAATCTTTTTATATATTTAAAGCCCGATGTTCAGTTGAAATTGCTTTCTATGTTTTATTATAGTTTAGTTCCGGGTGCATATTTGTTTATGGGCTCCAGTGAATCAGTTGGAGACATGAGTGAAGCATTTACTACTATTGATTCAAAGAATAAAATATATAAATACAAAATTGGTTATAAACCTACATTGTCTAAAGAAATCACAAATACTTATCCTAAATTGAATAATCTAAATACCGGAATGCACACAAGCAAATTTATGCACACAAATAAAAATGAACGGATTTTAGAAAAAATTGTTCATAAATATATGCCTCCAAGCATTATCATTGATATGAACGATAATATTATTCAAATAATTGGAGATATAAACAATTTTTCAACTATCCAACCCGGTAGATTTTCTCAACATTTATATTCAATCTTACCGAATGATTTAGGCTTGTTTGTTTCAAGTTTTGTGAGGAGAATTAAAAGAGAGCACTCTTCAATAATATCTGAGCATATTTTTAATTCAAAAGATTTTGATATACGTTCAGTTAAACTATTGGGTCACTTTATTGAAACTGATCATTCTCAATATATAATTATTTCATTTATTACAAATGAAGATGATCATAAAGATTCATCCGATAAAGCAATAATAGTAACTGATAGTTTTTCTGAGAGAATATCAGGTCTTGAAAAAGAATTACAATTATCAAAAGAAGCTCTACAAGCAACTATAGAAGAGTTAGAAACATCCAACGAGGAACTTCAATCATCCAACGAAGAATTGATTGCTTCTAACGAAGAATTGCAAAGTACCAATGAAGAGCTTCAATCTGTAAATGAAGAGTTATACACGGTAAATAGCGAATATCAACTCAAAATTGAAGAACTAACAAGATTGAATAATGACATAAATAATTTAATAATTAACACAGATATTGGGGCAATATATTTAGATAGAAATCTGTGTATAAGAAAAATAACTCCAGCAATTACTAGGATTACTACAATTATTAATTCTGATATTGGACGCCCAATAAGCCACATTTCAGCATTTAATAATACAAGTATAATGAACGATATAAAAATTGTTGCCGAAAATCTTCAGACAATTGAAAATGAATATTGTGATGCTAATAACAACTATTATTATGTTAAAACTCGTCCATACAGAACAGAATATAATGCAATTGATGGTATTTTAATCACTTTTACTGATATAAATTCTTACAAAATTGCAGACGCAAATGAAAAGATAACTAATAAGAGACTTTCTGACTCGCTTGAAATCGGTGGTATGGCTTGGTGGGAATGGGATTATAAGAGTGGCGAAGTTATTTTTGATGATAAAAAGGCAACAATGCTTGGATATAGTCCGGATGAATTTCCTAAAAATGTTTATGATATTTGCAATTTAATACATCCGGATGATTATGATTTTGCTATGCAAGCTATGAGAGATCTTATCTCCGGCAAGTCAATTTTTTATGAAGCTACATATAGAATAAAAAATAAATATGGCAATTATTCTTGGTATTTTGATAGAGGTTCTATCACTGAGAGAGATGAACACAATAATCCTTCTAAAATTATTGGTACTGTGATAAATGTTACTAAATTGAAACAATTAGAAAAAGAATTAGAAAAATCAAGTCATATTTTTTCAATTATATTTGATAATTATCCATTTGCCAAAACAGTTTTAGACTCAAATGGTAGAATTATTTATGCAAATAAAAAGGCAATTGATCTCTTCAAACTAAAAAAAGATGAAATTTTTTCAAGATATTATGATTCTTATAATTGGATGATATCTGATATAAATATGAATCCGATTAGTTCTGACAAGCTACCTTTTAATATTATTAAGCAAACACTTAATCCAATAAAAGATTTCAAACATTATATAAATGTTGATAATCAACAAATATTATTAAGTATTTCGGGCACAGCAATTTTAAGCGACGAAAATGAATTTAATGGATGTGAATTCACAATAATTCAGGAGGATAATTAATGAAAGATCATAATCATTCCCATGATGAATTAATGAATAGAATTCTTGATGCCATTAATAATCCTAAATTCGAACATCTAATGGCAAACAAAAATATTGAGTTACTTCTCGAAGAACTCAGTATTTATCATCAAGAACTTCAATTCCAAAATGATGAGTTGATACGTACTCAATTAATTCTTGAAAAATCTCAAAAACAATATTTAGACCTGTTTGAAAATGCTCCAATAGGGTATGTAATTTATGATACTGATTATAATATAATCAATTCAAATTCATATTTCAACAAAATCCTTGGCAAATCCATATCTGAGATAAAGAACATAAAATTTTCTTCAATTGTTCATCCAGATTTTCAAAATGATTTATATCATCATATTAGAGGATTGCTAAATGATAATATAAATAATTCCTATGAATTAAAAATAATTACTTTAACTGGTGAATTATTTGTTAATATCGAAAGTAATAAATTTGAAGATAAAGGTATTACCTATATTAGATCTGCTATCTCAAATATAAATAAATTAAAAACAACAGAATCATTATTGAAAATTTCTGAAGAAAAATTTTCAAAAGCCTTCAATTCTAGTCCTGATGCCGTAACTATCAGCGAAATGGAAACCGGAATATTTATCGAATTAAATCCGGGTTTTACTATTATGTCTGGTTATACCTACGAAGAAGCAATTGGAAAATCTTCTTTCTGCGATTCTATAAATATCTGGAAATCAAAGGAGCAAAGAGATAACTTTATTAGTCTTTTAAAAACTCATGGCGAAGTAGATAATTATGAAGCATCTCTAAATAACAAATTTGGCGAAACTGTTTTTGTAATAATATCTGCACGAAAAATACATATTGATAATAAGTGTCTTGTTTTGACAGTTACTAAGGATGTTACCCGAAAAAAACAATTTGAATTGGCATTAAAGCAAACAAATGATCGCCTCGAAACAGCCATGGATGCGGGCAAGATTGCTTGGTGGGAAATGGAATTACCTTCTGGCAATGTAAGTTTTAACCTTAGAAAAGCCGAAATGTTAGGATATTCACACGAAAATTTCAAACATTATACTGATTTTACTAATCTTCTGCATCCGGAAGATCATCAAGCCACAATGGATTCAATGAAAAATCATTATCTGGGCTATACTGATAAATATGAGTCAGAATATAGAATTAAACATGCAGAAGGACATTATATTTGGTTTAAGGATATTGGGCGTATTTCAGAAATAAAGGATAATGGTGAAATTAAAATCACAGGTGTTGTGATTGATATAACCGAAAGCAAAATAGCCGAAATTCAATTAATCGAAAATCGTAATTTACTTGATACTGTTAATAATGCTATTGCTGCACCGATATTTTATAAAGATACTAATGGCGTATATATTGGATGTAACAATGCTTTTTCTGAGATGATTGGTTTAAACAAAGAAGATATTATTGGCAAAACGGCTTTTGAGATTTCAAATACTGAACTTGCGCATATATATCATCAAGCGGATTTAGATATAATTAAATCTGGAAAAATACAAATTTACGAATCTCAAGTTATCGATTCAAAAGGTAATACTCATCATGTTGTATTTCATAAGGCACCTTTCTACTCGAATGATAATAATATTAAAGGTATTGTCGGTGCAATTATTGACATTACTGGCATTCGTAACTACGAAATAGAATTAAAGAATAGTAGAGAAAATTATAAATATTTAGTTGAAAATATAAATAATCTTGTTTGCGAAATAGATGATAATGGTATTTACACTTATGTAAGTCCTTCGTATGAATTTATTATGGGTTACAAGCCAGAAGAACTATTAGGACGCTCTGCTGCTGATTTGATGCATCCTGATGATATGGATGCTGCTAAAAATAAATTTAATGAATTATTCAAAAGTAGAGTCAGTTCTTATGATATTTGGAGATTTCGCAATAAAAATGGTGAATGGCGATATATCGAATGTTATTCTAAAATTTTTGAAAAAAGTGATGGAAGTTTGCGCACTGTCGTCGTATCAATCGATGTAACTGAACGCAGAGCTGCAGAAAAAGTAATTAAAGAAAATGAGCAGAGATTGCGCGAAGCAAATGCTGCTAAAGACAAGTTTTTCTCGATAATTGCTCATGACCTCAGGTCGCCTTTTACTGGCTTCTTAGGCCTCTCACAAATGCTTATGGAAGATTCTGATGCGCTTTCAATAAGTGAACTTAAAGAAATGGCAAAAGCCATTCATAGTTCTGCCAATTCGATTTTTAGTCTCCTCAATGAATTACTTATGTGGTCTAGAAGCCAATCAGACAAAATTCCAATTCATCTTGAAGACCTTGATTTGTATGA
>CAZBNQ010000142.1:0-7202 GCA_964493035.1 uncultured Hyphomicrobiales bacterium
TTCTTTTTGAATTGTCCATAGTTTCAATTTAATCAAAAAAAAAAAGCCTGCCAAATTTTGGCAGGCTCTTATTGCATAATCATTTCAATATTAGTCGCTAAGACCTAATAATGGAGCAATATCCCATCCAAATCTGAGGTCAATTCCTACTTGGAGAGCATTTACGTTCCAATCTTCATCGCTAGATAATTTAGTAACACCATAATTATATAAAGCAAATGGAACTATATACATATTCTTCACTGAATATTCATATTGAACACCAACTGCAATACCAAGACGGAATGCATTTGAATTAGGAATATCACCTTCAGAAATAATAATAGTTCTATCATTATTTGTATATTTATATCCGGCAGTTGCAGGATTATCTCTCGAGAATTGAGCGGTCAATGGTTCAATCAAATCCATTCTTTGATCTTGTGTTTTCTTCATAGCAAAATCAATAGTAGGACCGGCAATAAAACCTAAACCATTACCTTGAATTGGATTGAATTTATAAAAAATATTAAAAGAAACTAAATCATATTTCACTTTATTTGAGTTTAAAGTAACGGAATTAATAATTTCTTCTTTGCCATTGACGATTACTCTAGAAGGCATTTTATCGCCGCCGACTTCAAATGATGCTGGAAGACTTGAATACATTAATTTGAAAATTAATGAAGAATAAGTAGACTTTGCATCTCCAAAAAAATGCTCATAAGTTAAGCCACCAAAAAATCCATTATCGTCACCATCTTCAAAACTTGGGCAAAGATTATCTTTTGCAAAAGTTTTTAAAGTTACTGAATGCATTGATTTGTTCCACCCTGCTGTTATACCGGGATAGATGAGAATCTTTGTTCCGCCTTGATCAATTGGTGATGTTTCAGGATTATCATCTTGAGCAAAAACATAGCCCGAACTCAACAGAGCTAAAAGTAAGACAATAGAAAGTAATCTAAGTTTCATAACGTACCCTTGTTACTTTGTGATAATAATTTTATTACTATATTTCATATTCATAGAACTAATTGTTAAAAAATAAGTCCCGGATGTAATTTCATTTCCAATATCAAATATAAGGGAATGTTTTCCTTTTTTCAAGAACAAATTTTGGGAAAGCAAATATTTTTTTCCACTAACATCACTTAACCAAATATCTGCGTTATCATCTTGTGTTAAATTCAACTCAATATTCAGTTTATTATTAACTGGCATTGGTGTTGCAAACGCATATTGTAAATTAGTAATTAATTTGATAGGACGCAAGGGAAATGTGCAAACATCGATAATTTTTATAGGAAATTCAATAATATTTTTATCAAAACACCTATCTGATGTTACTTCTACTCCAATTTTTGTGTCTTCTGGCTGTGTCAGCAGACCCAAAAATTCTAAACTCATATTCCATTTTCCTATCATATCATTAGCTAGTGAATCAAATGGAAACTTTATTTCAAGCTTGTCATTGAGCTGATTTACTAGTACTTGTACACGTTTTTCGCCCGATTTTGTTATAAATACTATTTCCGCATTGTTTTTCAACAAATTCAGATACATATAATCCATCGAAATTAATATTTTAAAATCAAGGTTTTCATCTACTTCAGCAGGAAAATCTCCGCTTAAATTCATGGTTACTGTATCGCCAGGAGTAAATTCAGGAACCATCACATGCGCTAATGTTAGTTTTTCTACCTTTGGAACTAAATCAAATTCAAAACGTTTAGTTACAGAATCATTCATTTTTGCATCAATATATAACTTCCCGCCATGTCCATTTTCTGCAAAAAACTTCATTGGAAATACTGCTGAATCTCCTGCTAATATCTTCATTGGCAGTAATGAGCTTAAATCTGTTTTCCAATCTGCTACAAAATCGTCGGGTATTCTTGTCAATTTCAAATCTTGTATGTTTATGTAAACATTACCTTTGTTCCTAATTTTAAAGAAACCATCATAATGCACACATGCATTAATCTCAGGCACGCTTGTTTCATATTCCATCGAAATTGTATCAGCCGGAATGCAGAATCCGGATATTGTTATTGTATCTGTTTTTCGTTTGTAATTGGGCAATGCATCATTGACTACTCCTAATACTAAACGATGTTCTCCTAATCTGCTTGGTGCAAAATGCACTTTCATTACTTGATCTTCTGTACTCGGTATTTTTATGTTTTTAAATATCGATAGATCGAGCTTTATCGAATCCGTATTCTTAGATATCACATAGACACTATCGATTGTAAGCCATTCGTTTCCTCCTGGGCTTATTGCAATAAATGAACTGTCGCGGCTCGTTAGTATCCTTGTTGTATCCAATCTGAAATTATTCGTTTTAATTGTTGGGATTGTACCGCTACCTATTGCCTCAATAATAATTTGTTTATGTGGAGCCCAGTCTGCTTTTAGTTCCACTTGATATGCAAAATCACTTATATCGCTAGGATAATAATGCATTTTAATAGCTATCGAATCTCCCGGGTTTAATTCTTTATTAGTAATTTTTTGTATTTCGACTATATCGCTATATTTTGAATCGCCTTTCAAAACCTTTACGAAGTCTATTTTGCATGGATGAGAACCGGTATTTTTTAAATACATTGTAGTATCATTTTTGGTGCCCACTCGTTTCTTACCCCAATCAACATAGATGCTATTTACATCTGGTGCAACTCCTTCGCCGGTTACATCAAATTCTAAATCTAGATTTTGGTCATTGATTACTTGTGTATTCATTCTATAACTTTTTAGTGAATCTGGAATAAAACAAACCCAGAAACCAATTTTATCTCCCGGTTTTAGAATAACAGGCAATTTTCCATTTTTATCTAATTTTATTGTTGAAGTACCAATATTGACAATCAAATCATCAACTTTTGCATTTATATTTCCTTTGTTGCTTATATATATAGAGTCGCATACTTTATCGCCTATCCTGATTTTTCCGAAATCTTTACCTTCTACTACCAGAGCAGGTGCATACACATTTCCGGTTATTGATGCTTTATAAATAAGATCACAATCAAAATCGGCAATAAGTTCACATTTTATGATAGATGAATCTCCTTTAGGCTCAAAACAAACATCTACTTTCATTGTTTCGCCAGCAGCAAAAGTATGTGGTATTGACTGCTCAGGAACCAATGTAAATCGTTTATCTGTCTTTATTACCAAAGATTCCAAAGTTACTGGCTTCTTACTATTATTTTTATAAACAATAGTCTGGCATTTTTTATTTTTCCAGTTAATATTAAAAAATTGCAAATCTTTTGGTGTTTCGATACTTGTACCAATATATTGGTAAGTATATTTTGTAGCTTTAGAATTTTTATCAAAAATTGTGATTTCAAATAAAGCATCACCATGAATATCTTCGGGTTCTGCTGTGAAAGTAGCTACTGTGGCAGTATCTGCAATATTTGGAATATTCCATTTATAATTATAAGTCTTATTTGTATTCACCATTACATAATCAATACCACTGCTATTTGCATCATGAATATCTGAAATATAACCTGTGATTTTACCACAATTGACAGAAACACTTAAGTTAGGAGCTATACTATCGATTTTTTCCGGATCAGTCAATCCGTTTCCAAATGCCATAGCATATGAATCTCTAAAACCATAGCCAAAAAGTATCCCTGAAAAATATCCTTCATTGCATGTTATGACATGTCTGCCTTCTCTTACCAATACATTTGCATAATGATATTTTGTATTCAATATTTGATTTGTCTGTATTTCGAGTGCATAATCAGTGATCGGTGCATTATCCATTCTTAATGATTTCAATCCCAAATCATCAACAATCAATCCAATTTTATGACCTACATATTGGTTTTGCACATCATAATTTCTTGGTGTGAGGAAATTTATATACTGAACATATTGCTCGACTGGTGGCAAAACTACCATTGCTGGATCATAATCCTGATTATCTCCGGCATCTGTTCCATAGTGTGTCATATATTGGCAAATTTGTATTGGCTCTGTTGCTTTCCAATGTACTGGTTCATTCACTCTATATATTTCATAAAATGCTCCAGGAGTATTCAAATATATCTCTTCTGTTCCTGCAGATGTTTCTTTATAAACTATTGTATATGGTTTTATAGAAGTAATTCTAAATAAGTCTCCATTCTTATTTAAATCAAATGGAACAGAATAAAATTCTTTGCCCCATGTATGAGTTGGAGGGAGCATTTCAACTAAATGGTCTTTTGAATCAAATGGATATTTAATTCCTTGCAAAACAGCTGATCTCATATGACCGGACAAAAAGCCGATTGGTTTATTAGATTTTACTATTGTTCCGGTTAGATCATTTTTCCCTCTTGGAGCCTTAGCTGCCTGAACTAAATAGCATTTACCTTTGTTTAAAATTACTTTTGTATTCACTCCGGGGCTAATGCCGTTTCGAGTGGGTGCTGTTGGTGCAAATTCAATTACTGTCGAATCATAAGCTGCTATAACTAAAAATTCTGAGCTGCGTGGTTCATAACGTGTTAATGAGTCCAAATTAAATCTATCAGGGTCGTCATATTGATCATTTGGAAAACAAATCGCCACGTGTTCATTACCCCACCTCGAAACAGGAATCACAGAATAGGCATCGCTAGTTGTTTGTTTACTCGAAAAAGCAAAACACGACACAGGAATGTCTGAACTTATTTCAATCAATTTATCTGTAATTAATTCTGAATTTCTATTTTCTAAACTTGGATCTACTATTATCTCTTTAACGTCGTTTAGTCCGAGTTTATGAGTTACTGGAGTCGATCCTGGAAACTTAACAGTAATATTTGCAGGAGCAATTGATGTAACAAAAATCCTCAATAGTAGATCACCACTTTGCGAACCACCTACAATTTCATTCTGCATGAAACCGACATAAAAATGCCTCCCAGAGTATGCTGATGCTTTAGGCACAGGAAAATCTGCCAAAGCTATACTGCTACAAAAACATAGCAATAAAGCAGTTAATGCGTAAAAATATTTCATATCGACCCGTAATTGCTTAACCAACAATTTGTAAAAATACGTTAAATTCGCATTTTTTCAAACTTATTCTTATTATTAAATAACAAATAATCAAAACAAACATTACATTATTAACGTCAAATAATAATAAAATTTTATAATTTTGAAAAATATTTTTGATTGATGATGAAAGAGTAAATTTAGATGCTTAAGTTTTTTATTATTTTCGGGTCTATTGTATTAGCAATAATTATAGGTTTGGGGATGCTCCTACGAATCGTTAAACGCTATTTTACTGGCTTTTTTGATATAAAAACTTCTGCATCCGATGAAATTAAGAAGGACAATGAAGAATTACTCTACGAAAAGGGTAATATTACGGTTTTCAAAGGTGATGCAAAGAATAAAAAAGGACTCAAATGATTGATTTAAATATCTTACGCAATCAAAGCAAACCACCAGTTATTGCTGCTATCGACGTCGGTACTAACTCTTTTCACATGGTTATTGCCAATGTTGATTCTAAAGGCGTTCTGAATATTATTATGAGAGATAAAGAAATGGTCAGGCTCGGTTCCAGTGGTTCCGACATGAAATATCTCGATAAAAATGCTATTGAACGAGGTGTAAATTGCCTGAAACACTTCTCAGATTTGGCAAAAAGCCAAAATGCCCAAATTAGAGCTGTTGCTACTAGTGCTGTTCGCGAAGCTCTCAACCGTATCGAATTTATCGAAAAAGTAAAATCTCAGGCTAATATTGATATTGAAGTTGTTTCTGGCTCCGAAGAAGGACGCCTTATCTATATCGGTACTCTACATGCTTTGCCAATTTATTCAAAAAAAACTCTTGTAATTGATATTGGTGGCGGCAGCACTGAAACTGTGATTGGACTTAAAGGCGAGTTAATTCATGTAAATAGTGAAAAACTCGGTACTATCCGCCTCACTAAAAGATTTTTCGAAAATGGATATACCACTAAAGATCAAATTAAAAAATGCAGAGAATTTATTAAAGGAGAATGGGCTCCCGAAATACGTTTGCTCGAAAATTTAGGCTTTGATACTGTGGTTGGTACTTCTGGTACTATTCAGACTATTGCTTCGATGGTCCTTACTGCTCGCAACGAGCCAGTGCCTGATGTGCTCAATGGATTGATTATTGATGTTAATGATATGCTTCAAGTGATTGATAATATCATTAGTGCTGATACTCCTAGCAAACGAATTAATATCCCAGGTATGGATCCGAAAAGAGCCGATATTATTATCGGTGGTGCTATGATTCTTGAATACTTCTTTACTAAGTTGAAATTAAAGAAAATCCTTATTTCGCCCTATGCTTTGCGCGAAGGTATTGTTTTCGATACTATGCAAAAGCTCAGAGATATTCAGGAATTCAACCATCTCAGCCATCTGCGCTACGAAACAGTCTTGAGCCTCTGCCGCAAATATCAAGTCGAAATGCCTCATGCAGAACATGTTAAACAAACTGCGCTTCAAATTTTCGATGAATTAAAGCAATTCCATAAACTCGGCAATTACGAACGCGAACTTCTGGAAGCATCTGCTATGCTACACGACTGCGGATATATTATTTCTCATGATCAACATCACAAACATAGCTACTACCTTATCACTCATAGTGATATGCCCGGATTTACCAACGACGAAGCCGAAGTCTTAGCCAATATTGCTCGATATCATCGCAAAAGCCATCCCAAGAAAAAGCATCCGGAATTTATGGCTTTGTCTGATGCCAAACAAGATGTTGTTAGAATTTTAGCTGGTATTCTTAGACTTGGCGAGGGTATTGACCGCCGCCGTCAGCAGTATGTCAAATCAATCGAAACTAAAGTAAGAGCTAATGAATTGTTTATTAAAATTATTCCAAAAGACTCTGCCGACGCTGATATTGAAATTTGGGGCGCGCGCCGCCGTGCTGAATTGCTCGAAGAAGCCCTTGCTATTAAAGTCAATATTGATTGATTAACATAGTTTGACTTAAATTGTTAATAGTAAATTAACTTTATTTTATTATTTTTGAATCCAATATTAATAATAATTTGATAAAAACTAATGGTTTATATAGTAATTATTGCAATTGTAATCTATTGTACACGAACAATTTATATGTTTATAGGAGCTTCAAAATCACGAATTGATAATGACACTCCTATTGAGGATACTTTTCCTTTAGTTAGTGTGATTGTTCCTGCAAGAAATGAA
>CAZBNQ010000143.1:0-7129 GCA_964493035.1 uncultured Hyphomicrobiales bacterium
TGACAAACTCAACATTATCAAAACCTAATTTCTCCAAATTTCTATTTGCTTTTGCAAGCATTTCATCGGTAAAATCAAGACCAATTACTTTGCCTTTATCTCCAACAATGCTGCGTGCCACAAAAACATCATTACCGGCACCAGAGCCAAGATCTAAAATAGTGTCCCCCACTTTTATATCGGCAAATTCAGTTGGAATGCCACATCCCAAACCCAAATCTGCATCCTTGACATATCCACTTTGCGCGGAATAATCATCGCTCATAACAGTATAATCGAATGTTGTGCTGTCAGATCCACAGCAGGAACATCCACAATTAGAACTCTCTTGAGCAATCTGAGAATACTTATCTCTAACGACATCTTTTATTTTTAATTCCATTTTCTCACCATAAAACAAATTGATATAAATAATTTACGAAATTTCCAAATGAATGTTGCGTTTTTTAATTTATTATTAAAAAATAATCATATAAAAAAAATAATTGCAAAATTTGGCAAAATCACTAATAAGATAAGTAAACATCAAGTATTCAAACAGTTTATTCAGCTACAAAAAGTGTTAATTTAAAGTATAACTTGTTAAATTTCTTGTTAAATACAAATAAAATTCATAAATAGCATATCTAAAATGTCCAAAAAGGAAATTTTAGGATTAAGAAAAAAAATAATGGAGAATTTATGTCGGAAATATCAATTTTAAAAGCTGAAAAGAGTCGGATTGACGGAATCAATTGGAATAATCTTGGATTTGGAGTTTATTTCTCAGATCACGTGTATGTATCCGATTATAAGGACGGCAAATGGGACGCAGGCAAAATTATACCCTACGGACCTATGGAATTCGAACCGACACTTTGTACTTTACACTATGGTCAGTCAATTTTCGAAGGTTTAAAAGCTTTCAGATCTGCAAAAGGCGGGATAAATATTTTCCGTCCGGATATGAACGGCAAAAGATTAAATCATTCTGCGGCTAAGGTTTGCATTCCTGATTTCGATCTTGACCAATTTATCGAAGCTTTGAAAGTATTAGTTAAACTTGATGAAAAATTCATCCCGACAGAACGCGGATGCTCTTTATATATTCGCCCTGTTGTTTTCGGCTCAGGTCAGTTCCTTGGCGTTCATGCATCAGATACTTATCGTCATGTTATTATTACTTCTCCGGTTGCTTCTTACTATCCGGAAGGTCTTAACCCTGTTAAAATTCTTGTCGAAAGTGAACACGTTCGTGCTGTTCGCGGTGGTTTGGGCTCTGCCAAAACAGCTGCTAATTATGCTGCTTCTTTGTATGCCGGCACTGTTGCTAAGAAAAATGGTTTTGCTCAAGTTCTATGGCTTGATGGCGTTACTCGTCATTTCGTTGATGAAGTTGGCGCTATGAATATAATGTTTGTTATCGACAACGAAATTATTACTCCTGCTTTGGATCAAGGTTCAATTCTCGCCGGTGTTACTCGCGATTCTGTTTTGACTTTGGCTCGCGATTGGGGTATGAAAGTTTCTGAACGTGCTGTTACTATCGATGAAATTCTCGAAGCTTATAACAATGGCAAATTAAATGAAGCTTTTGGCACTGGTACTGCTGCTGTTATTTCTCCTGTCGGTGTCTTGAGATATAAAGACCAAGATATGGTTCTTAACAATCAGCAAATTGGTCCTATTGCACAAAGATTATATGATACTATCACCGGCATTCAATATGGTGAAGTCGAAGATAAATTCGGTTGGAATATTCATATCGACTAATCTTCTTTTGATATTTTTTATGAAAAAAGCCACATTTTTTTTGTGGCTTTTTGCATTTTATCTATATCACTTACCTATTAAAAATCATATCCTAATGAGAATAAATAAACCGGTTCGCTCCAGCCATGATATAAATTCTTCCATGCTACATCTAGTTTCAATGGTAGCCCAAACACATTGGCTCTTGCTCCTACACCCGAACTAACTAATAAATTTGCCGGATAGAGCTTTCCATCTGATTTCTTCTGGCTTATTATAAATTTTTCGTCCCATACTCCTGCTGCATCAACAAATACGCATCCCATCATTCCCTGGAAAAATAGTGGCAATGGACCAAGCATTACTGCTGTCAAAAAAGGAAATCTCAATTCTGCATTTGCTACAAAAAACTTAGAACCTTTGCGTTCGCCTACTGTCCATCCTCTCACAGGTGTTAAAAAGTTTTGCATAAACATAAAATCTTGTGGCTCGTTAAGCGGCAATCTGTCTCGCAATGTATAATTAATCCAATTATCAGTGCCCGCAACAAAGAAAGTTTGTTTATTCTGACCCAAACTTGCTCCTGCTACTCCGCGCAATGCAAATCCTGTGAGATCCCATATCGGTATATATTGTCGGATATCAGTCATTGCTGTAAAAAATCCAACCGAAGAACTTGAAGCAAATTTTGGAGAACCCATAAGACTAACATACATACGTGTTCCCATACTTGGAGCATAAATGCCGCCTAATGCGTTATCTAATACAAACCTCAACTCAGGCATTATCAAAAATCTTGATATGTCTGCTAATGCATCTGCCCCTAAATCTCCTTCGAGCGATACACGAGAACCCCCAGCCAAAGTTAAATTTAATTCTACTCTCTTGAATAAATCAAAAGCATAGCTGGAACCAATTATAGCTCCATAATTTCTAAACCTGTAATAACTATAATCTCCGCTTCCACCTGGCAATTGAGTATATACAGATCGATTATACAATGAAAAACTATAATCAATTATTTTGGGTAAATACTCATAAGTAGCATAAATATGACTATTGACAATATCATTAACTATATACAAGCTACCGCCAATGCGATGGTCGCCAAGCATATCGCTAAATAGCATTTGAGCAGCTCCCTGCACTCCATAAAATGTCGAATAGCCGGGGTTTGCCATCAATAAATCTTGAGAAAATGTTACTTTGTAATCCTTTTCAGCAAAACTCATATTGACATATCGGTCGTACTTTTGGTCATAATTCTCATTTTGAACTTTGGGTTTTATATCTTTATTTGCCTGAACGAGTTGTTGTTGTGCTATATCAATCTCAAAATTGCCAAAACCTTCGAGTTTGCTTTCTGCAGTTTTTTCAGGCAATGATTCCTGTACGATATTTTCAGCGCCAATTTGCTTAGATTTGAATGTTGTTATTGGAATATCCTTTTTATCTTTTAATTCAAAAGGATTTTTCAACATGAAAATATCAAATCCTGCATCATTTTGAGCAGTAAAAAGCAACTTTGAATTGTCTTTGGCAAGTGATAATTGAGTAATACCTGATATTGAATTTGTTAGAGTTTTTACTTGATTAGAATTCAAATCTAATTCATACAAATTAATGATACCATTTTTATCTGATGTAAATAATAATTTGCTGTCGTCACTCGAAATTGCAATGGATGTTTTTTTATTATTTGGATCATTAGTAACTCTTTTAATCGATTTTGAATTCAAATCGATAGAATATATATCAGATGATTCGTAATTATGTTTCCAAATACTAAAATCTTTTGAGCTAATATTATTATCTAAAACATTATCTCTATCGGAAATAAAAAATAATTTATCAGATTTATTACCCCAAATCAAATATTTATCAGAGAATATATCATTAGTAATATTTTCTAATTTTGTAGATTGAATATCATAAACAAAAATATCGCTTCGCTCTCTTATAGATGCAATAAAAGCGAGTTTTTTGCCATCCGGACTCCATTGCACCGAAGAAATAGATTTAATTCCAAACTTCAATTTGTCGTAGTCGCCTGATTTGGCATCAACAATGAAAATAGCATCTTCGCCGCCTGACTTAGCAGAAACTACAAGTTTTTTGCCATCCGGACTCCAGGAAATTCCGGGAGTAAGAAAATTCAAATCTTCGAAATCCATTTGCCTTAGCGAACCAACAAGCTTTTCAGGATCTTCTTTTTTGTGGAGGTATTGTATATATATATTAAAAAGACCATCTCTATCAGAGATATAAGCCATTTTTTCGCCATCCGGCGAGATTGCTGGCGAAGAATTATAAAAATTACCTATTTCTTTTCTATTTGTTATTTTTGTTGAAAAATCTGCAGGATCTTCAAAAACTTTCAAATCTGGCCAATACATTTTCTTAATATCTTTGATCCACATATCAGAAAATTCTTCCAACTTCATATTGAATGTAGAAATAAATGCTCTTTCAACATTTTTATAAATACGAATTCTTTGAATTAAGTCAGTTACTTTATCTTTTCCAAATTTATCAGATATATACCAAAATAGGGTCTGACCACCACGATATGCCAAATAATTGTCTAGTGATTTAATATTAGGAAGCAATTCACTGATTGTCAAATCTCTCATATACATATCATTTTCAACATTCATACCGCCTTGGCTCTCATATTCAGCCATACCTTCGGCTACCCAGATAGGAAACATGAAATTACCGTATATTACCGATTGAATAGAGCCTCCAAAAAACATATCGTTCATCACAGCATGCACTAACTCATGATGAATAACATGTCTAAACTGCGAATAATCGCCTTGATAAGGCACCACTACGCGATTTTTAAATAATTCGGTAACTCCACCTACACCTTCGGGCATAAAGCTGGTTACAACGTTTGTCTGCTGAAATTCATTATGAGTATCATAAACTACCATTGGAATTCGTTTAGTGATATCATAGTTCAAAGTTTTTTGCACAGATAGAAGTGCTATTTCGGCCTCAATTGCTGCAAACTCTGCTAAATATTTCGACCCTTCGTTGTAATATATCGTAAAATGATCAGATTCAATATATTTCCACTTGAACTCTTGATATTGTACTAAGTTTTTACCGAATTGTGCATATATATTGGAGTCGATACTTACTATACTTAATAATATCATTAATAAAATAAATCTTCTCATTTTACTCTCCTTAATTTTTTCCATTTTAGACGATATTATAATTAAAAAGTTTATTAATAAACACTTCAGCACATGATTGGTTACTAAATTAATAATTTTTTATGGATTTTCATCATTTTTAGGCTTGGCAAAATATTTTAATAATTAAATCGAATATTTAGAAAACAATTTTAATGGAGTTTTGAAATGAAAGTAAAAGATATTCTTGCAAAAAAAGGTCCTCAGGTATTTACTATCGGCGAAAATAATTCTATTGCCGAAGGACTCAAAATTTTAGCAAATAATAATATTGGTGCATTAATTGTATTAAATGCTGATGGTAAAGTAGTCGGTATTATTTCTGAAAGAGACTATATCAAAATTCTAAACAAAGATGCAACTCTTCTCAACGAACTACTTATTAAGGATGCTATGACCAAAAATGTAATCATAGTAGAGCCTGAAGACGAACTTTCTTATATTGAATCAATTATGACAAGCAATAGGATTAGACACTTACCTGTTATTCAAAACGATATTTTGGTTGGTATTGTTTCTATTGGTGATGCTGTCAAGGTGCAAATAGAAAACCTAAAAGTCGAAAATAAATATCTTTTCGACTATATAGGCGGTAATGTAAAATAATTTTATATAAACAATACGTAGATTAAATAAGCAGTAAGAGCGTATTTGTAGAATACTTTTGCTTTGTTTTTGCTATTTACGCTTCTATCATATAAATATGTTATCAATAGTGTAGAAGCTACTATGATAGCTGCACAAACAAAACCGTATTGAGGAGTAAGACTCAGCTTATAAAAAGTTTCAAATCCGGGTGTTATTGGCGAGCCGTATATTAAAATCAAATGTATTACATAAATATATATGGCTCTTTTACCAAACAACGAGTAATATTTAGAAATTCCTCTTGTAGCTTTATAAAGCAATCCAAAGCCTGAGAGAAGCATCAATACGAAACCAGCTCTAATCAAAATAAGCCCCGGACTTACTTTCCAAATATCAAAATTGGCTACTGGCATTTTGCTAATCCATACAAAAAGCGGAATGCCTACTATCATGAATAAAGCACCAAACAAGTAAAATCTATTTATTATGAAATTAGTTCTATCTTCGATTGCTTGCTTTTTGAGCAATAATCCCATGAAAGTACCAATAAATATAAAACCACTAAATGGAAATATTGGGAATAATGACCCGTGTGCCAAAGATAAATATGATCCTGCAAATTCAGGTAATATTCCAAACCAATTAACCATCTGAACTAATGGTGTTGCAAAGAATATAGACAAACCGATTATCAAAGACCATTTCATTAGTCTTTGTTCAGTTTTTGATATGATATTCAATAATAATAACATCAATAATGACACACCAAACATTTGAAGAACGTTTACTTGGAAAAACATCTTCCACGCTTCTTGAGATAAAAATGGCAAATCATATATTCGTGCTACAGGAAATACGAGCAAATAGCCAACTCCTAATAGCATAAGTGCTGTTTTGACTCTTTTCCTTACCACATTCTTTGGCAATAGCCCCGATTCGTCTCGCTTATTAGCAAAAACATGGACAATACCGGATACTGTAAGAAACAAAGGAGCAGTCATACCTCTCAAAAATTCCCAAACCATCCAAAAAGGATCATTCATATTGATTGCAGTTGGAGAAGTAAGAGCAAAAACGCTGTGCCCCATCATCATCATAAACATTGCACAAAATCTTGCCAAGTCTAATGTTGGCAGTCTCATTTCCCTAAGCTTTAGCTCCGATTCCTTCTGAATCGTTTTTATCGGTCTATGCACTTCGAATTATTTTCTTATTATACAACCTTAATTTTACAAAATTACGAAATGTTTTTTTAATATTAAAACATTTTCATTCAATTAAACATTTTATTTTTATTTCACTTAGGTTAGCCAGAATTATGAATTTTAATATTTTAAGTGCAGAAATACAGCTATTTGTCAAGATTAAATTATGAATTTTTGATTATTAATACAATGATTTCCAATGAATTAATTTTTCTAATAGCCTAATGAGTAGCAAATTTTTCTTTCAAATTTCTGGTATTCTCTTTATTAATTTTGACTTTTGCTACTTTCAAAAAAATATATTAATTTGTAAAGATTGATATTTTAATTTTTTATATTAAGGAAATGGCTATTAAGGCAGGAATTGATGTAGAAGCAAATAATAATATTCCATTATGC
>CAZBNQ010000144.1:0-7089 GCA_964493035.1 uncultured Hyphomicrobiales bacterium
TAATCAAAATTTGGAGGATAAAATGAAGTCAATAGTATTATCTTTTGCATTTTTATTGGCATTAAGCATCAGTGCTTTTGCACAACCCAAAATCGAAATCATAGGTGGCGATACATATGATTGGGGGAAAATTGATGGAAAAAATGAATCATTAACTTGTACATTTGTTATCAAAAATGTTGGTAATCAAACACTTAGAATAAATGACGTGAAACCTACATGCGGATGTACCAATGCTCCACTTACCAAAAGCGTCTTAGACCCTAACGATACAGCTATGGTTCATGTTACTCTCAAAATAAGTTCTAATGCCGGAAAAAACACAAAATCAATTATTATTAAATCTAATGATGCTTCAAGACCTGAAATAGCATATCATCTGGCATACTTTTTAGAAAGACCAATCAATATTTATCCACAATCATTTATTGCTTTCGATCAGATGCAAGTTGGCAAATCCGCCGAAAAGAAAATCTTTATTAAAAACAATACCAACAAAGATGTTATTCTTTCGAGCGTAGAAGTATCTCCTGAAACATTGAAAGCAAACCTAAAAGAAGGTATGGTGCTCAAACCAGGTAAAGAATACGAAATTATTGCAACAACAATTCCTCAGACTCAGGGCTACTATCGTGGCACTATCAAAATAAAAACAAATTCAACCGAAATGCCTTCTTTTGATATTTATTGCTATGGTAATGTTGCTGCATCACCTATCTTCAATAGCAAATAGACAATTTGATTTATTAATTACCAAAAACGCTGTTTGTTTCAAGACAGCGTTTTTTTTATCCATAATATTAACGATAGTTTCGTCTGATTTAAGTAATTTTGTAATTATAAATTTTTGGAGTAAATATGAAACTTACTAAACTGTTTATTGCACTCTTGCTTGTTTCGAGTCCGTTATTTGCTGTAAAGACAAATAATAACATTGATTTTGGCAATATTTTAACAAATTCAAATATATCTAAGGAAATTAAAATTGAGGCTGAAAGTCATCAGGTACAAATTATTAATATAAAATATGTCGGTTCAAAAGCTTTCAATGTACCTGAAATCGAAAAATCTACTTTAATTAGCCCAAATTCTTCTTTCAGCTTTAATATTAGTGCCAATCATAATCAAAACACAACTGAAAAAGGCGTAATCTATATTCATGTAAAAGAAAATTTTAATGAATTTGATATCGCAATTTCTCTTGTTGCTAATTTCCAATTCCAAGGCGATTATTATTCCGGCTCTGCTAATTTATATGGCAAACAGTTAATTGATTGGCTTAAAACTAAAACATATACGACTACTTCTTTGACTTATAAAGAAGCTCGAGTCGAAATGTGGGGCGCTATCGATAATGTCAATGGCGAAGTTGAATGTGTTTATACTGGCAAAAAAGTAGTTACTGATGGTATCCCGGATGTAAACACTACAAAATTCAATACAGAACATACTTGGCCTCAAGCTTATGGTGCTGAAAATGAACCACAAAAAAGTGATATTTTCCATATTTATCCATCTTATGAAATAGCTAATTCTAAACGCGCTAATCTTCCTTTCGATTTTGTTGCGAATACTCCTTCTTATTCTGATGGTGGATCTAAATTGGGCAACAATAAATATGGAACCTTAGTTTTCGAACCAAGAGATGCACATAAAGGCAATGTAGCAAGAAGCATTTTCTATTTCTTTGTTAGATATAACAACAGTTTGCAAGGTCAGACATTCCTCAACAAACAACACGAGGAAGCTTTACGCCAATTTATGTTGATCGATCCAGTCGATGATGCTGAAAGAAAAAGATGCGATGAAATCGAAAAATTACAAAAAAATAGAAATCCTTTTATTGATCATCCGGAATTTGTAAATCGAATTTTCTCTTTTGCAGAAAATCCTGACTTTCCAGATTCAATTAAAACTGAAAATTCATTCGATTTTGTTCAATTCTTCAACGATAAGGACGCAGAATTGAATCACGAAATCTTCGTATATAATTATGGAAGCAAAGAAGCAGAAATTACTTCTATCACTTTGGAAGGAACTGACAAAGACTTTTTCGCAATTCCAAATTTTGTAAGTATGCCTAAAATTCCTGCTTTCTCTTCTTTTTCGATTCCTATTAGCATCACTAAATCAACTGATCAAGATAAAACAGCAGCTCTAAAAGTAAATACTTCTGATAACAAAATATATACCTACAATTTAAAAGTTTTGGGTACTTTAAATTCAATTAAAGATGATATTGATAGCAAAATTACAATCACACCAAATCCTATGAAGGAAAAATCAATAATATCAATCAGTGACCCAAATATAAAAAACATAAAAGTATTTAATCCTCTTGGTCAATTAATATTAGAATTGACTCCGGATAAGTCATTAGAATTGAATAAGACAATCCTTTCGGCTTATGGAAATGTATTTTACTTAAACTTTAATTCAGAAATGCAATCAACAACTAAAATGTTAATTATTGAATAATATGGCACATAGCGAAAAAACAATAGAATTAGAAATTGAATCAATTGGATTTGAAGGCATTGCAATTGCCAGAAAAGATAATATGGTTTATTTTGTTCAAGGTGGTATTCCTGGCGATAAGGTTATTGCAGGATTACAAAAAAAACAAAAAAATTATACCAAAGCTTATATAAAAGAAATAATCAGTCCTTCGAAAGAAAGAATTGAACCCGTATGCCAATATTTTGGATCATGCGGTGGATGCTCATGGCAAGCTTTGACTTATCAAGAACAATTAAAATGGAAGCGACAGCACGTTGTAGATGCTTTCGAACGCCTTGGAAAAATTTTCGGCGTTGATTATTCTCCAACACTCCCATCTGCCAAAGAGTTTAACTACAGAAATAAAATGGAATTCTCGTTTGGCAACCAAAGATGGCTTACTCCTGCCGAAATTACTTCAGGCAAAGAACTTAATAAAGATTTTGCTTTAGGCTTGCATGTTCCCGGCAGATACGATAAGATTATTGATATAGAGACTTGTCATATTCAAACTGAGATTGGCAATAAGATATTGGACGAAGTAAGAACTAATGCTATTCGACTTGGCTCACGCCCTTATGAAACCAAAAATCATACTGGATTCCTTAAAAGTTTATTGATAAGAAATAGCCTTGCTTATAATGAAGTAATGGTCATTTTAGTTACAGGCAAAACAACTTGCCAAGAAGATACTGATTTCATTGAGTGGTTTAAAAATGAATTTACTAAAATGAATTATTGCAATGAAGTAATATGGGCAGTCAATCCTAATCCCAACACTGTAGCAATGGGAGATATTTTGTTCAGCTCAGGAAAAGGATACATCACAGAGCAGATACTTGGAATTGATTATCGTATTTCCCCATTTTCATTTTTCCAAACCAATTCTAGCCAATTAGACAGATTTATTTCTCTGATAGTCGATAAAGCAGAACTCAATAAAGACCAAATAGTATGGGACTTGTATTGTGGCACAGGCTCCATCACTTTGCCAGCTTCAAAAAGTTGCAAGGAGATTTATGGTATAGAATTGGCTGAATCTTCGATTCAAGATGCAAAAAGTAACGCTAATATAAATGAACTAAAGAACGTAGAATTTTTCTGCGCAGATCTTCATTCATCAAAAATACCTGAACTCTTGTTCAACCTTCCTAAACCTGATACCATTATCATCGATCCTCCAAGAGCAGGAATGAATACAAATTTGATTGAACATCTACTCAAAATAAAGGCAAAAAGAATTGTTTATGTATCATGCAATCCTAGTACACAAGCAAGAGATATACAATTACTTTCTGAATTATATGAGGCAAAAGCAGTTTATCCTGTTGATATGTTTCCACATACTTATCACATCGAATCTGTGGCGGTTTTGGACATAAAGTAGTTATAATCCAAATATTTATAAAAATGGCTGAATCCAAATTTATTGGTTCAGCCATTTTTATAAAAAACAAAAGCTTTAATATATCACAATAAGTGATAATTAAAGCTTAATACAATCATGAGAATAAATTCTCAAAACAATCTAAACTTTTATGTCTAAATAGCCTTTTTGAATCTGACTCTGAGCTGTTTGCTGAATCTGAGCTAAAGGCTGAGCAGATGCAAGCAACTGCAGCATTTGTTTTTGCATGCTTGTTGCACCTTCCGTGGTTTCTTTAAGCATTTCCTTTTGAATACCGTTCTGCACAGTGACAGGCGGTTTTTCTAATTGCATCGGCTCTTGATTTTTTACGCTGTCTATAGTCATAAGAGCCTCCATTTATTAATATTTCAAAATTAATCTTTTTCTATTAGAATTCAAAACGTTGTTGATAAATATTTATTTTAATTAGATTCGAACCTCAAACCCAATTCGTTTAAAAATTCTTTAAAATTCATATCTTCAGCCAGTCTTTTTGCAGCAGCAAAATACTTTGTTGCACCCGGAGTAGCACTATCTTTCATTATTATTGCAATATTGGATACAGTCAGCAATTTCATTTCCGGAGCTAATACAACTGCACTCTGAGCAGCCTGATTTATATAAAAGCGAGCTTGTGCATTATTGCCTTTCTCCGATTCCAAAATTGCAAGATTATTATAAATCAAGCATTCACCTTCGTTGTCAGGATTTTGTTTTAGAAATTCCATTAGTTCATTTAAAACATTTTCAGCAGCTCTTAAATCTTTTTTCTCAATAAAGCATTTTGCTTTAAATGATTTTAATCGCGAAAATTCAGAACTTGACAGCACTTCTTTGTATGATTCAATTATTTCATCTGCCCTATCTATTGCCCTCTGATAATGTCCATCCAAAAACATATTAGACAATTCGTCAAATTGCGCAATAAAATTGAATTGAACATCTCCAAGATTTGCATTGTGAGCAAATCCAATCATACCTGCATTAGAATAAGGAGTATCTGATCCGGTCTGCATTATTTTTTTGAATGCTTTGTCATTATCAGAATCTTCTAAAGCTTCATTTCCATCATTAATAAAAATATAGTCTTGATAGGCTTCTTTAATTACCTCCATACTACCATATTTTTTTGATGATTCAGCGGTTTGGAGTAGCATTGTTTCGGCTGTATCTTTATCACCGGCTTCGACACTATGCGCTGCCAAAAAAGGTGCAATAGAATCTTTTACTTCCTGTATCTTCGAATTATTATATTTTTCTTTAAGTAGGTTAGCTATTTCGCCATGAAGAGCTATATATTCTTCAAATTCGAGTTGTCTTTCGAAAAATGATTGATAAAATCCTTGGACAAATCTATATACTGTAGTTTTTTCGCCATATCTGAAATGAGCACCTATACTTTTAATCAAGTTTGTTCTATTTTGTATTGCTCTTAGCTTTTTAATTGTAGTAAGCACATCTAAATTCAAAAGACGAGAAATTAATGAAACAGTAAACTCAACACCTTCTGCAGCACAAATAGACAAAATACTCTTATCTTCTTCGGTAAGGTTTCCTACTTCTTGAGAGAAAAGTGCCTGCATGCTTGCCGGCAGATATTCCACTTTTTTAAGATCTTGTGCAAGATTACCGGTTTTATCTAATGGATTATTTTTTGCAAAATACTTTAAATATTCGATAGTAACTCCCGGCACACCAAAAGATCGATCTAATATTTGAGATTCAAACTCCTCATTCTTTTGATAATTAGGCATAATCATTTTGGCTGCCTTCCTCACATCTTCAATCGAAAAATTGTCAATTTTAAGATTTACGACATTTTTTGCAGATAGCGCAGGGTTTTTCAAAAATGCTTCAAATGCTGCACCTGTAGAATCAATTATAGATTGCTTATATGTTATTATCAATGATATGCGCAAATCTGCAATATTTTCTACCAATATATTTAATAATTCAACAGATTGAGCATCAGCCCAATGCATATCATCTAATAGAATTATTATTGGATTTTTATCTGCATAAGCACACAAAGCATCATAATACTCTGATACTGCTGAACTTACATTTTTTTTGTCTTGAGACTTATCTTTTTTGAACTGTCTCCAATCGCGGCTAATTTCCTTTACAGCATAAAACACTATATCGGCTACGGGAATTGATGCAAGTACAGTCAAACCAACGTTCATCATCAATTTTTTTTCAGCCGATGATGTATTGTAATTCATTAATGCTTCGATTGCTCTTGCAAATGGCAACATAGGCTGAAGATTGCCAACTTTCATTTTTCCGACAGGATTTTGAGCAAGACTATAAACAGCAATATGTTTGGATACTATTGCCTCTTGTTCTAAATACTTTAGCAAAAATGTTTTACCCGAACCGGATTCGCCATTGATAATAGTGATACTACCTTGAGATTTTTCAAGCTGTTTTATTGTCTGTTTGAAATGCTCAAGTATCCTTTTCTGACCAATCAATTCGATTGAATTTTGTACCGGTTCCATTAATTCTCCAATTTAATTAAACACAACGCTTATCGGGATGCCAAATAAACTTATGCATTTGCAATTGCATTTTTATCTTCAACTTGGATGCCAAAATTAAAGCTGCTAATTCCTCTAACTTAATTTTGCCAAATACAGGCGATAATATAACTGAATTTACTTTTTCTACCAATTTAAATTCTTTAATCTTATCAATTGCCCAATCAAAATCATCTTTTGATGCTATTACAAATTTAACATCATCATTTTTATTTAAATAATTGATATTATTGTAATTATTAAATCGAGACATAGCCGAATCAGGACATTTTATATCCATGATTTTTATTACTTTAGGACTTAATTTTGACACATCCGCATGACCATTTGTTTCGACAGCAACTTCGTATCCCAAATCTAATAATTTATCCATCAATTTATAAACATTTTCTTGAGCCAGAGGCTCGCCACCTGTCAATTCAACAAAATTACATTCATATCCGGCAATTTTTTCTACAATTTCATCAATACTCATCATAGTTTCTATTTGTTTCAATTCCAAAGCATAAGGAGTATCGCACCACGAACATCTAAGCATGCAGCCCTGAAGCCTAACAAAAACACATGGTAGACCGGCTCTGCTACCCTCACCCTGTATCGAATAAAAAACTTCAGATATATTCAATTTATCATCAATTA